>JAFAUV010000095.1 GCA_019243075.1 Bradyrhizobium sp. | reverse complement strand
CATCGTGTTCAGCCAGTTCACCGGCGCGGAAATGATGGCGGACAAATACGCCCTCTCGAAGGACGAGCTCGACGAATATTCCTATAACAGCCACCAGCGCGCGATCGCCGCAACGCAAGCCGGCCGCTTCAAGGACGAGATCGTGCCGGTCGAGATCACCCGCGCCGACGGCTCGGCCGACATGCATACGATCGACGAGGGCATCCGCTTCGACGTCAGCCTGGACGGCATCAAGGGCGTCAAGCTGATCGCCGAGAACGGCAGGCTGACGGCGGCGAGCGCCAGCCAGATCTGCGACGGCGCCTCCGGCGTGGTCGTGGTCAACGAGAAGGGCTTGAAGCAGCTCGGCATCAAGCCGATGGCGCGCATCCATCACATGACCATGATGGGCGGCGACCCCGTGATCATGCTGGACGCGCCGCTGCATGCGACCGAGCGCGCGCTGACCAAGGCGGGCATGAAGATCGACGACATCGATCTGTTCGAGATCAACGAGGCTTTCGCCTCGGTGCCGACCGCGTGGCTGAAGACCACCGGCGCCGACCCTGAAAGGCTCAACGTCAATGGCGGCGCCATCGCGCTCGGCCATCCCCTTGGCGGAAGCGGCACCAAGCTGATGACGACGCTGGTCAACGCGCTGAAGCAGCGCGGCAAGCGTTACGGGCTGCAGACCATGTGCGAAGGCGGCGGCATGGCCAATGTGACGATCGTGGAGCGGCTGTAAGCTTACGTCCGCAAAAACACTGTCGTCCTGGCGAAAGCCAGGACGACTTCGTTGGTTTGGCCGGCAGATCGTCATGACCCATCCATCCCTCCACGCCCGTACCCATCCCGGCAAAATCGCCTACCGGATGGCCGGGAGCGGCAAGGCGATCACCTATCGCGAGCTGGATGAGTTCTCGAACCAGGCCGCGCATCTGTTCCGCAAGCTGGGCCTGAAGGCCGGCGATCACATCGCGCTGTTGATGGAGAACCGGCTCGCCTTCATGGAGATCTGCTGGGCGGCGCAGCGGAGCGGGCTCTATTATACCGCGATCAGCCGTTATCTGACGCAGGACGAGATCAGCTACATCGTCACGGATTGCGGCGCAAAGGTCTTCATCACCACGCCGAACTGCCACGAACAGGCCAAGGGGCTCGTCGACCAGCCGGGCGCTCCGCTGCTTTTCATGATCGACGAGCCGGCACCCGGTTTTCGGTCCTTTGACAAGGAGGCGATCGCCCAGCCGACCACGCCGATCGCCGATCAGGTTGCGGGGTATGACATGCTGTATTCGTCGGGCACGACGGGGCGGCCGAAGGGCATCAAGAAGGCGTTCGAGGGCCTTCCGATCGACCAGCCGAACCCGCTCCTGAAGATTCTTTGCGCCGGCATGTGCGGCATGAACGCCGACACGATCTATCTCTCGCCGGCGCCGCTCTATCACGCCGCGCCCTTGCGCTTCAACATGATGGCCATCATTCTCGGCGGCACCTCCATCATCATGGAATCCTTCGATGCCGAGCTGTTTTTGAAGCTGGTCGAGCAGCACAAGATCACCCAGTCGCAGCTGGTACCGACCATGTTCGTGCGCATGCTGAAACTGCCCGACGAGGTGCGGAAGCGCTATGATGTCTCCTCGCTGAAGGGCGCGATCCATGCCGCCGCGCCCTGCCCGGTCGACGTGAAGGCGAAGATGATCGAGTGGTGGGGACCGATCCTGATCGAATACTACGCCGGCTCCGAGGGCAACGGCGTCACAGTCTCGACCTCACAGGACTGGCTGAGCCATCGCGGCACTGTGGGCCGCCCCGTGGTCGGCAAGGTGAAAATCCTCGACGAAGACGATCGGGAATTGCCGGTGGGCGAGATCGGCACGGTTTATTTCGCCGATGCTCCGAAATTTTCCTATCACAACGACCCCGAGAAGACAGCGCGCGCCTATAATGCGCGCGGCTGGTCGACGCTCGGCGATGTCGGCTATCTCGATGGCGAAGGCTTCCTCTATCTCACCGATCGAAAGTCCTACATGATCATCTCGGGCGGGGTGAACATCTATCCGCAGGAGACCGAGGACGTGCTGATCACGCATCCCGATGTGGCCGATGTCGCGGTGTTCGGCGTGCCGAACGATGAGATGGGCGAGGAGGTCAAGGCGGTGGTGCAGCCGCACGACATGGCCAAGGCCGGCAAGGCACTCGAGGAACAACTCATCCTGTTCTGCCGCAGCCAGCTGTCGCCGATCAAATGCCCGCGCTCGGTCGATTTCGAAGCCGAGCTGCCGCGCACGCCGACGGGCAAGCTGGTGAAGCGCCATCTGCGCGATCGCTACTGGCCGAAGACCGGGTGAAGATCTGAATTGGTCGGGGGGAAAGCGAACTTGCCCACGCTGACGAGCGACAGGTATATCGGCGGGCACGGCGCAAATGCGCCTCTGCCCAGCCTGGGAATCTGCCGCAATCGAATCGTCGTGACAGCATGAATCTGCCGCCGCCACCCCTCCCCGACTCCATCCGCTCGCGCTATGTCGAGAATATCAACGGCCTTTGCATGCACGTGCTCGAGGCCGGCTTCGAAACCAGGGGCCGTCCGTGTCTCCTCCTGCTGCACGGCTTCCCCGAGCTCGCTTTCTCCTGGCGCAAGGTGATGCCTCTTCTGGCCCAAGCCGGCTACCATGTGATCGCGCCGGACCAGCGCGGCTATGGCCGTACCACCGGCTGGGACCGGCGTTACGACGGCGATCTCGCCTCCTTTCGCCTGCTCAATCTCGTGCGCGACGCGCTCGGGCTGGTCTCGGCGTTCGGCTATACCCACGTGGATGCCGTGATCGGCCATGATTTCGGCAGCCCCGTTGCCGCGTGGTGTGCACTGGTGCGGCCCGACGTGTTCCGCGCGGTCGCGATGATGAGCGCGCCGTTCGGCGGGCCGCCGTCACTGCCATTCAACACCGCGGATGCGCCGGCGAAGCCCGTGGCCGAAGATTCCGTACACCGCGAGCTCGCCGCGCTGCCGCGGCCGCGCAAGCATTATCAATGGTACTATTCGACGCGCGAGGCGGATACCGACATGCATCACGCGCCGCAAGGCGTGCATGATTTCATGCGCGCCTATTACCACCACAAGAGTGCGGACTGGAAAGGCAACAAGCCTTATCCGCTGAAAGCGTGGTCGGCGGAAGAGCTCGCCAAACTACCGAACTACTATGTGATGGATCTCGCCAGGACCATGCCGGAGACGGTCGCCGAGGTAATGCCGTCAGCAGCCGAGATCGCCGCGAACCAATGGCTGCCCGACCGCGAGCTCGCCTACTACGCGGGCGAATATCAGCGCACGGGATTCCAGGGCGCGCTGCAATGGTACCGCTGCGCCACGACCGGCGCGTTCAATGCGGAGCTGCAAACCTGGTCGGGCTGCAGCATCGACGTGCCGTCCTGCTTCATCTCCGGCAAGCAGGATTGGGGCACCTATCAGCGCGCCGGCGTGTATGAAAAAATGCAGGAGCGTGGCTGCAGCAACATGGTCGGTTGCGATCTGGTTGAGGGCGCCGGCCACTGGGTGCAACAGGAGCAGCCGGCTGAAGTCGCCCGATTATTGCTGCAATTCATCAAGGCTGCGGCCGCCGGCCGCAACTGCTAGCAGCGACGATTCATCCGCGGTTCGGGGCCGTTACCAGAGGATGGGAAGCTGCGCGCGCTCGGTAGGAACCATCACTCCACGCACGCGTTTGCGATCCGCGCGTTGCCCATT
>JAFAUV010000370.1 GCA_019243075.1 Bradyrhizobium sp. | reverse complement strand
TGCGCAGCTTGCAGATGAAGACGTCGATGATCTTGAGCTCGGGCTCGTCCATGCCGCCGTAGAGATGATTGAGGAACATCTCCTTGGTGAGCGTGGTGCCCTTGCGGAGCGAGAGCAGCTCCAGCATCTGGTATTCCTTGCCGGTCAGATGCACGCGCTGGCCACCGACTTCCACCGTCTTGGTGTCGAGATTGACCACGAGATCGCCGGTCTGGATCACCGACTGGGCGTGGCCCTTCGACCGGCGCACGATGGCGTGGATGCGGGCCACCAATTCGTCCTTGTGGAAGGGTTTGGTCATGTAGTCGTCGGCGCCGACGCCGAGGCCCTTGACCTTGTCCTCGATGCCGGCGAGGCCGGACAGGATCAGGATCGGGGTCTTGATCTTGGAGACCCTGAGCTGCTTGAGCACGTCGTAACCGGACATGTCAGGCAGGTTCAGGTCGAGCAGGATAATGTCGTAATCGTAGAGTTTGCCGAGATCCACGCCTTCTTCGCCGAGATCGGTCGTGTAGACGTTGAAGCTCTCGGATTTGAGCATCAATTCGATCGACTGCGCGACGGCGCTGTCATCTTCAATCAGCAAAACGCGCATGCCAGTTCCCCATCGTCGCCGCTCCGGGCGTCAGGTCGGCCGCGAACTTGCGGCACTCAAAACGCCTTTGACAACTGATTCGGATCCTGACGGGACATGGTTAACAAATTCTGATTCTGATCCGCAAGGCACCTGAGTGCAATTTTTGTCGAATCGCCCTAAGATATTGCGCTGAAGCAGCTTTTGTAACCCGTTACCCTTCAAGTTCCACTTTAAGAGACGGGCTTAGCCGACTCTCGCGACTCGCTGTTCTTTCTGCCCAGCAGCCGACCTCAGTCATCAAAGACAGTGACGCAATGATTAATGATGCGGGTAAACACGAAGTTAAGCTGGCCGGCGAAATACGCCGAAACTTAAGGTTTTCGCAATGAAGGCGCTTGCGGAACAGATCAGCGACATCGACGGCGTCAACATCTATGGCCGCGTGGTGGGCGTCCGCGGTCTGATGGTGGAGATCGCAGGTCCGATCCACGCCATGTCGGTCGGCGCGCGCATCGTCATCGACACCGGCGGCAACCGCTTCATTCCCTCCGAGGTGATCGGCTTTTCCGGCGACAATGCCGTCGTAATGCCGTTCGCCGGGCTCGACGGCGTGCGGCGCGGCTGCCGTGCCGTCATTGCCAATGCGGCGAGCCAGGTGCGCCCCTCTCCGGCCTGGCTCGGGCGCGTGCTCAACGCGATGGGCGAACCGATCGACGGCAAGGGGACACTGGCGCAAGGCGCTTCGCCGATGCCGTTCCGCAACCAGCCCCCGCCGGCGCATTCGCGTCGGCGGGTCGGCGCGCCGCTCGATCTCGGGGTGCGCTCGCTCAATACGTTCCTCACCTGCTGCCGCGGCCAGCGCATGGGTATCTTCGCCGGCTCCGGCGTCGGCAAATCGGTGCTGCTGTCGATGCTGGCGCGCAATGTCGAGGCCGCGGTCACCGTGATCGGCCTGGTCGGCGAACGGGGCCGCGAGGTGCAGGAATTCCTGCAGGACGATCTCGGGGATGCGGGATTGGCGCGCTCCGTCGTCGTGGTCGCGACCTCGGACGAACCGGCCTTGATGCGGCGCCAGGCCGCCTATCTCACGCTCGCCATCGCCGAATATTTCCGCGACGAGAACAGGGACGTGCTGTGCCTGATGGATTCAGTGACGCGCTTTGCCATGGCGCAGCGCGAGATCGGATTGTCGGCGGGCGAGCCGCCGACCGCCAAGGGCTATACGCCGACCGTGTTCACGGAATTGCCGAAACTGCTCGAGCGCGCCGGTCCGGGCGGGGGGCAGGGCACGATCACGGCGATCTTCACGGTCCTGGTCGATGGCGACGATCACAATGAGCCGATCGCGGACGCCGTCCGCGGCATCCTCGATGGCCACATCGTGATGGAGCGGTCGATCGCCGAGCGCGGCCGCTATCCCGCCATCAACATCCTCAAATCGGTGTCGCGCACCATGCCGAAATCGGCCGACCCCGCGTTCTGGCCGGTGATCCAGCGGGCTCGCCGCGTCATGGCGACCTATGCCGACATGGAGGAGCTGATCCGGCTCGGCGCCTATCGACCGGGTTCCAGCGCCGAGGTCGACGAGGCCATCAGGCTCCATGAGCCGCTGGAAGCGTTCCTGCGCCAGGCCAAGGAGGAGGTGTCGCATCTCGGGGAAGGCTACCGGCAACTCGAGCAAATCGTCGGGCGTTTGGAAACGGAACGCTAACTTTGTCGCGCCATGATCGCCAAACCATTTGGAGACGCCGGCGGGGCCCCAAAGGGGTGCCGGCCTTGTCCCGCGTTGCAAGCGAGGGACTTCTGGGGAGTATGAGTCGATGAAGTCACGCGAAACGCTGATCCGCCTGAAGAAATTTCAGGTCGACGAGAAGCGCCGTAGGGTCGCCCAGATCGAGGGCATGATTGCCGACTTCCAGCGCATGTCGGTCGATCTAGAGCGCGAGATCCAGGCCGAGCAGGAGCGCGCCGGCATCAACGATCCCGCGCATTTCGCCTATCCGACCTATGCCAAGGCCGCGATCCAGCGCCGCGAGAATCTGACCCGCTCCGCCGACGAGCTGCGCATCCAGCTCGAGGACGCCAAGACGCTGTTGGCCGAAGCTTTCGAGGAATTGAAGAAGGTCGAATTGCTGGACGAGCGCGACCAAGCGCGCGAACGCGCCGAGGAGAGCGCCCGCGAGCAGGCCGATCTGGACAGCATCGGCTTGATGCGCGCCCGTCTCGGCGTCATGGCCTGATCGGCCGAAGCGCCGGCTGACAATCCCAGCACCTTCGAAAACCCGGGCCGCAAAGCCCGGGTTTTCGCTATTGATGTCCGATCATGGCAGCCGGCCCCTGGTGGCGCATTTTCCCGCGGGCTGTGCTAGGACAAAAATCTGTCCGCTGGCTCGGGTCGCCTCGCCCCGCCCGAGCGGTGAGGGGATGCGCCGGCTTGCTGCTCCCGGTGCGAGGCCGCGCGATGGGGGATCGCGATCTTGGGGAAGGCTGAATGCTGACGCCGGCTGAGCTGGTCTGGCTGATTGCCGCGGTTGCAAAGGGCGATGAGGGCGCGTTCGAGCGCCTGTATGCGGCCACGCGGGCGAAACTCTACGGCGTGGTGCTGCGTATCTTGCGCAGACAGGATCTCGCAGAGGAGGTCGTTCAGGAGACTTACGTCAAGATCTGGAACGGCGCCGGACAATTCAATCCCGCTCTGGCTTCGCCGATCACGTGGATGGCATCGATCGCCCGCAACCGGGCCATCGACCTGGTGCGCAAGCGTAGCGAACTCTCGATCGAGGACGAGCCGGCGGCAATGGAGGTCGCAGCCGACAGCCCGGATCCATTGGCTCGCCGGGAAATGACCGAAGAACTGAAGCGCTTGCTGGAATGCGTGGGCCGGCTCGAGCCGGACCGCCAGAAGCTCGTGCTGCTTGCCTACTACAATGGCTGGAGCAGGGAGCAACTTGCAGCGAAGTTCGAGGCGCCGGTGAATACGGTAAAGACGTGGCTGCGCCGCAGCATGATCGATATCAGGGAGTGCCTTGGACTCTAGAAGATGATCCCGGCAAGGCGGAAACCATGATCTAGGGTTCGGAATTCGAGCTGATGGAATACAGCGAAGACCATATCGCGCTTGCGGCGGAATACGCTCTCGGCACCCTCAATGCCGAGGAGCGCACACGGGTCGAGACCATGATGAGCCTCGACCCGGACTTCGCGGCTGTCGTGCAGGCCTGGGAATTTCGCCTCGGCGTGCTGAACCAGATGGTCGGCTCGGTCGAGCCGCCGGAGGCTTTGTGGGAGCGGATCAGGGCGACGATCGGCCTGACCGGACAACAACAGGAAGCGCAGGTGCTGGCTGAGCCGGTCCCGATCGCACCCGCTCCGGCGGCCGAGGAGGCGGTGGCCGCAACACCTCGGCCGCGCCTTGCGGTGCCGCCCGGCTTCGACGAGGCGAACGTGGTCCCGCTGCAGCGTCGTGTTCGCAGCTATCGCAACCTGGCGGTGGCGATGACGGCGATCGCCGCGGCGCTGCTTGCGATCATTGGCGTGCAGGTTTCCCGGCCCGGCTGGCTGCCCGGCCTCGGCGGAAAGCCTGCGCAACAGGTGGCCGAGGTCAGGCCGACGCCAGTGCCTGCGCCGACGCCGATCTTGGTGCCTTCGGCGCAATATGTCGCGCTGCTGCAGGGCGCGGCCGGCGGCCCGGCCTTCATCCTCACCATCGACGGCGCCACCAAGAATTTCACCGTGCGCAAGGTCGGCGCGCCGCCGATCGATCCGAGCAAGAACTACGAGCTCTGGCTGATCTCCGACAAGCTGCAGAACCGGCCGCGCTCGCTCGGCGTGATCGGCACCAGCGAATTCACTGCCCGCGCGGTGCTGTCGGGCTACGACACCGACGTCATCAATGGCGGCACCTACGCGGTCACGGTGGAACAGTCCGGCGGCTCGCCTGACGGCGCGCCGCATTCGCAGCCGGTGTTCATCGGCAAGCTGATCGAGACCGTGCCGGCCGCCTTGTCGAGGACACCGACACGGAATCGATAGCTCAAATTGGGTCAGGTTTGGGATGAAGGGCCCAATCGGCGAACATGGCGACAACGACCCGTGGGTGGCCCCTCACCTGAATTAAAACTGCGCTCGAATTTCACCTCTCCCCGCAGGCGAGATGACAGTTCAACCGCACAAAAAGAAAACGCCCGTGGGGAGCGGGCGTTTTCCTAGTAGTCGACTTGGGGGTAGTTGGGGGTCTTCTACATATCCACACGGCGACTTTGGGGGGCTGGTAAAGAG
>JAFAUV010000361.1 GCA_019243075.1 Bradyrhizobium sp. | reverse complement strand
GGTCGCGATCCCCGGCTATATCACGGGAAGATAGCGATGCTCGGCAGTTTCGATTTCGACGTCATCTGGCGCTCGCTGCCCTACCTGTTCTACGAGGGCATGACCTTCACGCTCACGCTGACGGCGCTCGCCGGCGGCGGCGGGCTCGTTTTCGGCACGCTGATCGCGCTGATGCGTCTGTCCGGCAACTGGTTGATCGGGCGCATCGCTGCCGGCTATGTCGACTTCATGCGCACGCTGCCGTTGGTGCTCGTGATCTTCTGGTTCTATTTCCTGGTGCCCTATCTCGGCCAATGGCTCACCGGCGCCTCGCGTCCGATCCATGTCGGTGCCTTTGCGTCGTCGCTGATCACCTTCATCATGTTCGAGGCGGCGTATTTTTCCGAGATCATGCGCGCCGGCATCCAGTCGATCTCGAAGGGCCAGCCGGCCGCGGCGCAGGCGCTCGGCCTGACCTATCGCCAGACCATGCGCTACGTCGTGCTGCCGCAGGCATTCCGCAACATGCTGCCGGTGCTGCTCACCCAGGTCATCGTGCTGTTCCAGGACACCTCGCTGGTCTATGTGCTGTCGATACCGGATTTCCTCGGCGCGGCCAGCAAGGTCGCGCAGCGCGACGGGCGCCTCGTCGAGATGTACCTGTTCGCCGCGCTCGTCTATTTCGTCATTTCCTGTGTCGCGTCGTTCGGCGTCCGCCGCCTGCAGACGCGGATCGCCATTGTTCGTTGAGGTCATTGCCGCATGATCGAGATCAGCCACGTCAACAAATGGTACACACCCGCCTTCCAGGCGCTGAAGGATTGCACCACCTCAGTGGCCAAGGGCGAGGTCGTGGTCGTCTGCGGCCCGTCGGGATCGGGCAAGTCGACGCTGATCAAATGCGTCAATGCGCTGGAGCCGTTCCAAGAGGGCGAGATCAGCATCGACGGCATCAAGGTCAACGACCCCAGGACCAATCTGCCGGAATTGCGCTCCCGCGTCGGCATGGTGTTCCAGCATTTCGAGCTGTTCCCGCATTTGCGCATCATCGACAATCTCTGCCTTGCACAGGAGAAGGTGCTCAGACGCTCGCATGACGCGGCAATGGCCAAGGGCGCCAGACTTCTGAAGCGGGTCGGGCTCGAGGAGCACGCAAAAAAATATCCGGCGCAATTGTCCGGCGGCCAGCAGCAGCGCGTGGCCATCGCCCGCGCGCTTGCCATGGACCCGATCGCCATGCTGTTCGACGAGCCGACCTCGGCGCTCGATCCCGAGATGATCAGCGAGGTGCTGGATGTGATGGTAGACCTCGCGCGCGAGGGCATGACCATGATGGTCGTCACCCATGAGATGGGTTTCGCCAGCAAGGTCGCCAACCGGATCATTTTCATGGACCGGGGCGAGATCGTCGAGGATGCGCAGAAGACCGACTTTTTCGGCAAGCCGCGAAGCGATCGCGCGCAGAAGTTCCTGTCGAAGATTTTGTCGCATTAGTATCGACGTCATTCCGGCGCGCGGCGAACTCGCAAGCCCGGAACGACGAGGGTTTATTGCTGCGAGCGATTGCCCTATATGATAGCCGCAATCGTGCGCCGACAGGAGAACAGACCTTGGATTCGATCGCTTACGTCAACGGCTCGTTCGTGCCCCTTTCGCAGGCCAAGGTCTCGATCCTCGATCGCGGCTTTCTGTTCGCCGACGGCATTTACGAGGTCTCTGCCGTGCTCGAGGGCAAGCTGGTCGACAATGCCTCGCATTTGGCGCGGCTGGAGCGTTCGCTGGGCGAGATTTCGCTGCCCTTGCCGGAGAGCATCGCGCGCATCATCGAGATCCAGAAGGAGCTGATCGCGCGCAACAAGCTCGAGAACGGGCTGGTCTACATCGAGGTGACGCGCGGCGCCGACAAGGGACGCGACTTCGCGTTTCCGAAGGGCGCCCAGCCGACCCTGGTCATGTTCACCTCGGTAAAGGACATCGTGAATGCGGAATCCGCCAAGAAGGGCATCGGCGTGATCACGGTGCCCGATATCCGCTGGGCCCGGCGCGACATCAAGAGCGTGGCGCTGCTCGCCCAGGTGCTGGCCAAGCAGGCCGCGGCCGAAGCCGGCGCCGGCGAAGCGTGGATGGTCGAGGACGGCAAGGTGACCGAGGGCGGGTCGTCGTCGGCGTTCATTCTCACCCAGGACGATGTGATCGTGACGCGCCAGAACGGCAGCGATATCTTGCCGGGCTGCACCCGCAAGGCGGTGGTGAAGCTCGCCGAGGAGCGGCAGCTCCGGGTCGAGGAGCGGCCGTTCTCGATCGACGAGGCGTTGAAGGCCAAGGAGGCCTTCATCACCAGCGCCTCCTCCTTTGTGCAGGCGGTGGTCAGCATCGACGGCAAGGCGGTGGCCAATGGCAGGCCGGGGCCGCTGACCAACCGTCTTCGCGAAATCTATATCGGTTTCGCGCGCGAGACCGGCACCTGATCAGGCCGCGGTCGCGACCTTCACCGGCGGTACCGCGCGGAACGAGATCGCGAGCCGATTCTATGCATTGATGGTGGCGATCAGCATGGTGAGATTGACGGTTTCGGCTTCCGAGAAATGGGAGCGGACCTCGTTATAGACGTCGTCCGGTGCGCGCGTCTCGGAGATCAGCGTCACCGCCTCGGTCCAGGCGAGCGCAGCGCGCTCGCGATCGGTATAGAGCGGCGCTTCGCGCCAGGCGTCGAGGAGATAGAGCCGCTGCTCGGTCTCGCCGCGCTTGCGCGCGTCCTGGCTGTGCATGTTGATGCAGAACGCGCAGCCGTTGATCTGCGAGGCGCGGGTCTTCACCAGCTCGATCAGCGACTGTTCGAGGCCGGACGACTGGATCTGGCTTTCCAGAGCGCTCAGCGCCCTGATGGTGTCGGGCGCGGCCTGATAGAAGTTCATGCGGGGTTTCATGGTCGTTCTCCTCCGGGGTTGGTCAACAGGCGATTAGTGGGCGCCGCCGGCGTCCAGGTGATTGGGCTTCCTCAGCATCAGCGAGGCCAGGAACGCGACAATCAGCGCCATGCCGAGCAGATAGAAGGTGTCGCTGAAGGCGAGGATGAAGGCCTGCTTCTGCACGACATTGCCGATCGCGACATAGGCGCGGTGAACCGCATCGGCGCGATCGATCACGCCATGGTTCATGAAGTACTGCGTGAGCTGATCGATCCGGGCGGTGGTCGCCTGTTCGAACATCGACACCGACTGCATCAGCACGTTGGAATGATATTGCTCGCGCTTGGTCAGCACGGTCTGCAGCGCGGCAATGCCGATCGCGCCGCCGAGGTTGCGCATCATGTTGAACAGAGCTGATGCGGACCCGGCATTCTCGTGCTCGATGCCGGCGGTGGCGACCGCGGAGAGCGGCGCGAAGCAAAGGGCCTGACCGACGGCACGCACCACGTTCGGCCACAGCAGCTGATCGGCGGCGTAGTCGCTGGTCATGAAGATATTCATGAAGTTCGAGGCAGCGAATAGGGCAAAGCCGATTCCGATGATGATGCGCGGGTCGAAACGCTTCATCAGGCGCGGCACCAGCGGGATCAGCACGAGCTGCGGCAGTCCGGTCCAGGCCAGCACCATGCCGATCTGCTCGGAATTGTAGCCCTGGATGCGGGCGAGATAGACCGGCAGGATGTAGACCGAGCCATAGAGCGCGATGCCGAGCAGGAAGTTGGCGAGCATGCCGAAGCCGAAATTGCGGCGGAATACGATGCGCAGGTTCAACAGCGGCTTGCTGGCGGCCAGCTCGATCGCGACGAACAGCGTCAGCGAAATCGCGGCGATCACGGCGAGGCGGGCGATGAAGGGCGAGCCGAACCAGTCGTCCTTGTTGCCTTCTTCCAGCACGGTCTGCAGCGCCGACAATCCGATCGCCATGGTGACGATGCCTGGCCAATCGCCTTCACGCAGCAGCGACAGCTTCATCGGCTTCGCTTCCAGCGAGAAGTAGAGCATGCCGATCATGATCGTGCCGGGCACGAGATTGACGTAGAAGATGTACTCCCAGCTGAAGTTCTCGGTGAGATAGCCGCCGATGGTCGGACCGATGGCAGGCGCAAAGGTCGCCGACAGCGCGAACAGCGCGAGTCCGATCGGTTGCCTCGCCTTCGGCAGCAGCGTGATGATCAATGTAAACGCCATCGGGATCAGCACGCCGCCGGTAAAGCCCTGCACGGCGCGCAGCGCAATCATCTGCGGCAGGTCCTGGGCGAAGGCGCAGGCGGCCGAGAACACCAGGAACAGGAAGGCGTTGGTCAGAAGATAGATGCGGACCGAGAACACCTGGGCCAGCCAGCCGGAAAGCGGGATCACCACGATCTCGGCGATCAAATAGGAGGTCGAGATCCAGCCGCCGTCGTCGATGCCGGCGCCGATCGCGCCCTGGATGTTGGTGAGTGAGGCGTTGACGATCTGGATGTTGAGCACAGCCATGAAGGCGCCGAGGGTCGCACCGATCACCGCAACCCAGGTTTTTGCGGAGACGGTCACGGCGGCCCGGGCGGCGGGGCGGTCGGTGGTGGCCGTCGGGGGAGCATTGTCCAGGGTGGCTTGAAGCGCGGTCATGTTTCGTCTCCTCTTGCCTTGCGGGAGAGCATGCATTGAACAGTGGATTTCGATAATCGGGGGAATTGCGAAAGCATTGTCCGGCAGAACTTGAAGGTGACCTGCCGGGCGGCTGGTTCTGGCTTAGCCGCCCGCGGGGCGGGCCTTGCCGGCGCTGCTGGCGACCTGCTCTCGGATCCTCTGTTCGGCCATGACGGTCGCCTTGGTGTCGACGGTGGGCACTGCCGACATGCCCGGCCGCAACAGGCCTTTGAGGTTCTGCTCGTCGAGGACGATCTTCACGGGAACGCGCTGCACGATCTTGGTGAAGTTGCCGGTGGCGTTGTCGGGCGGCAGCAGGGCGAACTCCAGTCCGCTCGCCGGCGCCAGGCTGTCGACATGGCCCTTCAGCGTGGTCGAATGGAAGCTGTCGATCCTGAGCTCGACCGGCTGGCCATCGCGGACGTTGGTGAGCTGCGTCTCCTTGAAGTTCGCGACAACATAAACTTGATCCAGCGGCACCACCGCCATCAACTGGGTGCCGGCCTGCACATATTGTCCGACCCGGAGCGAACGGGCGCCGACGCTGCCTTCGACGGGGGCGCTGATCTGGGTGTAGGACAGGTTCAGCGCCGCCTGCTGTTCGACCGCGCGGGCGTGGTCGAGCTGGGCGGCCGCCTGCGCGCGCTGGGTCGAAAGCACCTCGACCTTCCGAGTCGCAGCCAACAGTCCCGACCGGCTCTGCTGCAATTGCGCGGTCTGTGCGCGCAACGCCGCATCGGTCTGCTGGGCACGCTGCACGGTGCCCGAACCCGACTTCATCAGGTCGTCGTAACGGGTCCGCTCCTGCTGCGCGAATTTCAGATTGGCTTCCGCCGCGTCGACATCGGCCGACTGTTGCTCGATCAGCGGCTGCTGC
>JAFAUV010000313.1 GCA_019243075.1 Bradyrhizobium sp. | reverse complement strand
TCGCTGCCCCATTTCGAGTGGTCGAAACCTTTCGGCAGCGAGCGCAGGGTGGCGAGCTTTTCCAGCGTGACGGGCGCATGGGTTGCGATGTCGCCGAGCGCATCGTCCTTGAGCACGCGGCTGCGCGGCACGTCGCGGCTCTGCGCTTCCTGCTCGCGCCAGGCCGCGACTTCCATCAGCACCGCCAGCTCCTTTGGCTTGCGCACCCGCGTCTTCAGCCGCTCCCAGGCGCGTTCGGGGTGGAAGTCGTAGGTCCGCGGCGAGGTCAGGACCTCCATCTCCTCGCTGACCCAGTCGTTGCGTCCGCGCTTCTTCAGGTCGGCATCGAGCGCCGCGAACACGTCGCGCAGATGGGTGACGTCGGACACCGCGTAATGGAGCTGTTCCTTGCTCAGCGGCCGGCGCGACCAGTCGGTGAAGCGGTGGGTCTTGTCCGGCCGATGGCCGGTGATGCGCTCGACGAGCTGGTCATAGGCGATGGAATCGCCATAGCCGAGCACCATGGCCGCTACCTGCGTATCGAAGATCGGGTGGGGAACGATGTTCGCGCGGTGCACGATGATCTCGATGTCCTGGCGGGCGGCGTGGAACACCTTCAAAACCCCTTCATCCGCCATCAGCGCGAAGAATGGTTGCAGGTCGATGCCGTCCGCCAGCGTATCGATTACGACGGCCTCCTCCGGGCTCGCCATCTGCACCACGCAGAGCAGAGGATAATAGGTGGTCTCGCGCAGGAACTCGGTGTCAACGGTGATGACCGGATGTTGGGCGAGACGCGCACAAGCTTCCGCGAGCTGGGACGAGGTCGTTATCAATTCCATGACAACAGCCGTTCTGCCGAAAGCGCTGATATGTCAAGGGTCTTGCGGCAAATTCGAGCCTTGCATTTTCGCCTCCCGACAACCGCGCGCAGTGTTTCGGAAAATGCCGGCCTATCCGGCTGGCGTCGCGGGCGCGGGCCCCGGCGCATCCGGCAACCAATCGTCGCGGAAGCTCGGTAACGGTTGTGAAGCCGCTAGTGGCGGGCGCGCTGCGGCGCCTGGCGCGTCGACGACGGCACGGCAATCACGATGACGCAGAGCGCGAGCATCGCCAGTCCCACGAACTCGAAAACCAAGGCATCCACGGCAATATCTCCCGGAAAAGCCGTTAGACTTGTCGAGGTTGAATTGAGGGGTCGTTAAATCTTTTGGCTGGCGCGCCGCGGTTTGGCGGATAGTGCAGGGTGAGTTAACGCTCACGTCCCGCAGAAGGTCTGGCACACCCGCTGTTCCGGCTTCGGCGGATCGGCGTAATCGGCGAATTCGCCTTGGTCTTCAAACGGCTTTGCCAGGACTTTCAGGAGTTTCTCGAACGGCGCGTAGTCGTCGTTTGCGACCGCAGCCGCGATCACCGCTTCGATGCGGTGGTTGCGCGGGATGAAGGCCGGGTTGACGGCCTGCATTGCCGTTCGCCGTTCGGCCGGGCTCTGCGGTTCGTCGGCAATGCGCTGACGCCAGCGCGCGGCCCATTCCTCGAAGGCTGCGGGCTCGGCGAACAGCTCGCGCGCCTTGCCGTTGTTGGCGGCATCGAGCGCGGCATCGCCGAGGCGGCGGAAGGTCAGCGTGAAGTCGGCTTTGCCGCGCGCCATCGCCTCGAGCAGGTCCTGCACCAGCGCCTCGTCGCCATCGCGCGCCGTGAACAGGCCGATCTTGGCGCGCAGTCCGGCTTGATAGGCGGCCGAAAACTTCTCCGGGAATATCCCCAGGATTTCCTGCGCCTGCGCGATCGCCTTGTCCTGGTCGTCCGAGAACAGCGGCAGCAGGCATTCGGCGAGCCGCGTCAGATTCCACAGCGCAATCCGCGGCTGGTTGGCGTAGGCATATCGACCCTGCTCGTCGATCGAGGAGAACACCGCCGCGGGGTCGTAGTGATCGAGGAAGGCGCAGGGGCCGTAATCGATGGTCTCGCCCGAGACCGAGGTGTTGTCAGTGTTCATCACGCCGTGGATGAAACCGATATGCAGCCAGCGCGCCACCAGGTCGGCCTGTCGTGCGATCACGGCTTGCAGCAGCGCATGATAGCGCTGCTCGTGGCCGGCGAGCTGCGGGTAGTGGCGGGCGATGACGTGATCGGCGAGCCGCCGCACCGCATCGGTGTCCTGGCGCGCGGCAAAATATTGAAACGTGCCGACGCGGATGTGGCTGGAAGCGACGCGGGTCAGCACCGCGCCGGGCAGCACCGTCTCGCGCATCACGCTTTCCCCCGTGATGACGGCGGCCAGCGAGCGCGTGGTCGGAATGCCCAATGCGAACATCGCTTCGCTGACGATATACTCGCGCAACACGGGGCCGAGCGCGGCGCGGCCGTCGCCGCGGCGGGAGAAGGGGGTGGGTCCCGAGCCCTTGAGCTGGATGTCGCGGCGGACGCCGTCCTGGTCGATGACTTCGCCGAGCAGGATGGCGCGGCCGTCGCCGAGCTGCGGCACAAACTGCCCGAACTGGTGACCGGCATAGGCCATGGCGATCGGATCGGCGCCCTCGGGCAACCGCTTGCCGGAGAGGATTTCCGCGCCCTCGGGGCTGTCGAGCAGGTCGGGGTCGAGCCCGAGTTGAACGGCAAGCGATCGGTTCAGCTTGAGCAGCCGCGGCGAAGCCACCGGGGTCGGCGCCACCCGCGCGAAGAAATTCGCCGGCAGCGCCGCATAGGTGTTCTGAAAGGGGAAATGCACCGTCATGATGCAAAGATAGGGGCGGGGACCGGGTTTTTCGAGCCCAAAACAGTTCCCCTGGATTGGTTGCCGCGCCACCCCGGCTCGGGTAAACCCTCTGGCGTTTCGGACCCGGTCTTGCGACCCCGATTCGACCTTTCCGACATCGTTGTTGAGACATCCATGCATCGTTACCGGACCCATAGCTGCGGCGCGCTTCGTGAGAGCAACATCGGCGAGACCGTTCGCCTGTCCGGCTGGTGCCATCGCATCCGCGACCATGGCGGCGTGCTGTTCGTCGACCTGCGCGACCATTACGGCCTGACCCAATGCGTGGTGGACCCGGATTCGCCGGCGTTTGCGCTGGCCGAAAAGCTGCGCTCGGAATGGGTAGTGCGGATGGAGGGCAAGGTCCGCCGCCGCCCCGAAGGCACCGACAATGAGGAACTGCCGACCGGCCAGGTCGAGCTCTATGTCAGCGATATCGAGGTGCTGGGTCCGGCCGGCGAATTGCCGCTGCCGGTGTTCGGCGAGCAGGAATATCCGGAGGACATCCGCCTGAAATACCGCTTCCTCGACCTGCGCCGCGAGAAGCTGCACCAGAACATCATGACGCGCGGCGCCATCGTCGATTCCATGCGCCGGCGCATGAAGGAACAGGGTTTCTTCGAGTTCCAGACGCCGATTCTGACCGCGTCCTCGCCGGAAGGCGCGCGCGATTTCCTGGTGCCCTCGCGCATCCATCCCGGAAAATTCTACGCGCTGCCGCAGGCGCCGCAGCAGTACAAGCAGCTCCTGATGATGAGCGGCTTCGACCGCTACTTCCAGATCGCGCCGTGTTTTCGCGACGAAGACCCGCGCGCCGATCGCCTTCCGGGCGAGTTCTACCAGCTCGACGTCGAGATGAGCTTTGTCACCCAGGACGACGTGTTCGCGGCGATGGAGCCCGTCATTACCGGCGTGTTCGAGGACTTTGCTAAGGGCAAGCCGGTCACCAAGAACTGGCCGCGCGTTCCCTTCGCCGAAGCCGTGCGCAAATATGGCAGCGACAAGCCCGATTTGCGCAACCCGATCGAGATGGCCGAAGTCTCAGGGCATTTCCGCGGCTCCGGCTTCAAGGTGTTCGCGCGCATGCTGGAGGACGCAAAGAACCAGGTCTGGGCCATCCCGGCCAAGGGCGGCGGCAGCCGCGCCTTCTGCGACCGCATGAACTCCTGGGCGCAGGGCGAGGGCCAGCCGGGGCTGGGCTACATCATGTGGCGTGAGGGGGGTGAGGGCGCTGGTCCCTTGGCGAACAACATCGGCGCGGAGCGGACGGCAGCGATCCGCGAGCAACTAGGTCTGGGGGAAGGCGACGCCGCCTTCTTCGTCGCCGGCGATCCCGAAAAATTCTGGAAGTTCGCGGGCCTTGCCCGCATGAAGGTCGGCGAGGAATTGAACCTGGTGGACAAGGACCGGTTCGAGCTCGCCTGGATCGTCGACTTCCCGATGTACGAGTACAACGAGGACGACAAGAAGGTCGACTTCTCCCACAACCCGTTCTCGATGCCGCAGGGCGGTCTTGAGGCGCTGCAATCGCAGGACCCGCTGACCATCAAGGCGTTCCAGTACGACATCGCCTGCAACGGCTATGAGATCGCCTCCGGCGGCATCCGCAACCACAAGCCGGAAGCGATGGTGAAGGCGTTCGAGATCGCAGGCTATGGCGAGAAGGAAGTGGTCGAGCGTTTCGGCGGCATGTACCGCGCCTTCCAGTACGGCGCCCCGCCGCATGGCGGGATGGCGGCGGGCCTCGACCGCATCGTGATGCTGTTGTGCGGCACCACGAATTTGCGCGAGATCTCGCTATTCCCGATGAACCAGCAGGCGGTGGACCTGCTGATGGGAGCACCCAGCGAGGTCACGCCGAAGCAGTTGCGCGAGCTGCACATCCGGTTGAATTTGCCGGACAAGGGATAAGCGTATGTGGCGCCCGTCGCCGCGATCCGGAGCAATGTCGCTGTTACGTTGAGCCGCTCGAGCAACTCAGTTGCGCTTCACGGGGATAACAAGGGTCTGCCCGGGGTAGATGAGATTGGGATCCCGTATCCGGTCCCGGTTCGCTCGGTACACAAGCGCGTATTGCGAGCCGTCGCCGTAAGTGATGCGGCTGATGCGCCAGAGGCTGTCGCCGCGAGATATGACCTTGCTCGAAGTCGCGTGCGCACCTGCCGGCGCCGATGCACCTTGCTCCGGGGCCGAACTGGAACTGGTCGCGTGCACTTGCTGCAGATCGGCGCTTTCCTGCAGCTTGCCGGCCCGCGAACGGGGCTCCGAGGAGGGCTGCGGTTGAGACGCGCTCGGTCCCGCGGCGCTGACCGTGACCGCTGCGCCGCGTTTGGACGATGTCACCGTGCCGTCCGGCAATGTTGCGCTTAGCGTAAGCTCATAGCTCCCTGCCGGAAGGCGGGGAGGAACCATCGCGAATTCACCGCCTGCATCTGCGACCGCTCGATCAAGGCGCTCGCCGCCGCGCATCAGGTCTACCGTCGCGCCGGGAGGCGCCCGTCCGGCAATGACCGCATCGCCATCCACTTCGACGCGGGCAATGTCGAAGGACGGCGCGGACTGGTCTTTACCGGCGTCCGGAGCTCCCGCAAGTTCGGCTGCGACGACCGTGAGATCGTTGCCGGCGGCTGCGAGCGCAGTCGGAGCCTCGGTGGCTGTCCGCGCCAGCGGATCGGTCGCTGCGGGCGGAGCGTCGCTGCGAACCGCCGGCGCTGCCGGGATAGCGTTCATTGCTGCCATACCTGCATCCGCCAGCCTGTCCCCGTACGGTACATGCGCGAAGCCAAAGACAAGCGCCGCACCACATGCAGCGACAAAAGCCGACGCGGATGCAACTATCTTGACTATGGAAACAGGTGTCATCATGCCAGCGCGCCGGCCGATCGCCATCCATATAAATATACGACCTGACTCTGCGCCGATTTGGCTCGCGCATCAAGTCCGGCCAAAACTGGATTGCAAAATCGGGTTGCAAAATCCGGTGGTCGGTCAGCCTTGCTGTCCAAAAACCGGCCGCACGACAGGATGATTTGCGTGCTATGAGCCAATCGCCGCCATAGTATGATCTCCTGGTGCGGCCGATGGTCAAATCATGCAACCGATTGCCGACTGGCTGGCAAAGCTCGGCATGTCCGAATATGCGGAGCGCTTCGCCGCCAACCGCATTGACGTCAGCGTTCTGCCTGATCTGACCGACCAGGACCTCGAGACCATCGGTGTCCTGCTTGGCGATCGTCGCAAGATGCTGCGCGCCATCCGGGAGCTCACGCCCGCCGGGCGCCCGGCGGCTCAAGACCCTGCACCGCCCCCGCCGATGCGCGACGAAGCTGAACGTCGTCAGCTCACGATCATGTTCTGCGACCTGGTCGGATCGACTGCTCTGTCGGCGAAACTCGATCCCGAGGACCTGCGGGGGCTGGTTCGGGACTATCACCATTGCTGCACGGGGATCGTCGAGCGCAACGGCGGATACGTCGCAAAATATATGGGAGACGGCGTCCTCGCCTATTTCGGCTATCCGCAGGCGCACGAGCATGACGCGGAATGCGCCGTACAGGCCGGGCTCGCGCTTGTAGAAGCCGTGCCTAATCTCAAGACCTCCGTCAGCTCACCGTTGCAGGTGCGCGTCGGCATCGCCACCGGGATCGTGGTGGTCGGCGATCTCATCGGCAGGGGAGCGGCTCAAGAGCAGGCCGTCGTGGGTGAGACACCCAATCTGGCTGCCCGCCTGCAGGCGGTTGCCGAGCCCGGCTCTGTCGTCGTCGCCGCGGCCACCCGAACGCTTCTCGGCAACCTCTTTGAATTCCAGGATCTCGGTTGGCAAGAGCTCAAGGGTATTTCCGGGCCCGTGCGCGCCTGGGCCGCATTGAGATCGGGTTACACGGAAAGCCGATTTGATGCGCTCCATACCGCCGGCCTCACCCGGCTGGTCGGACGCAAGGAAGAGATCGAACTGCTTTTGCGTCGCTGGTCCACCGCCAAGCTGGGCGAAGGCCAGGTGGTGTTGCTCTCGGGCGAGGCCGGAATCGGAAAATCCAGAATAGCCGCCGCGATCATGGAGCAGATCGCCGCAGAACCGCACACACGCCTGCGCTATTTCTGCTCGCCCCAACACACCGACAGCGCGTTCCATCCCATTGCCGGACAGATGGAGCGCGCCGCCGGGCTGGTGCACACCGATAGACCGCGAGCAAAGCTCGACAAGCTCGATGCGCTTCTTGCAAGGACCTCGACCCTGCCGCAGGAGGTCGCCCTCCTGGCCGGAATGTTGTCGCTTCCGAGCGACGGACGATATCCGAACGTCGAGCTCACGCCCGAGCAGCGCAAGCACAGGACGCTCGAAGCCCTGACATCGCAGCTCGTCAGATTGTCGACCCGAAATCCCGTCCTGATGATCTTCGAAGACGTGCATTGGATCGACCCGACGAGCCTCGAGGTCCTCGACCTTCTGGTTCGAAGAATAGCAGCCCTCCATGTGCTGCTGCTCATCACGTTCCGTCCGGAATTCAAGGCACCCTGGGAGGGACAAGCCCACGTCAGGAGTCTGACGCTCAATCGGCTTCCTTCACGTGATGCGGCCGCGATCATAGCGGACCTGGTCGGATCAAAGGAGCTGGCGGCGGACGTGAGCGCCGAGATCGTGGAGCGTACCGACGGCATTCCCTTGTTCGTCGAGGAAATGACCAAGGCGGTCTTGGAGGCGGAGAACGAGGGGGCTGCCCGGCGCGTGGCATCGACGATTCCGTCCCACGCCAAGTCGATTCCAGCAAGCTTGCACGCCTCGCTGCTGGCGCGCCTCGACCGCCTGGGCCGGGCCAAGGACATCGCCCAGATCGGTGCGGCGGTCGGGCGGGAATTTTCGCACGCCTTGCTGGAAGCCGTCGCGCAGCGCGACAAGGCCGAGCTGGCAGAGGCGCTCGCTCGCCTGGTCGAGGCCGGTTTGCTGTTTCGGCAGGGCGTCCCTCCGGACGCAAATTATCTGTTCAAGCATGCGCTCGTGCAGGATGTTGCCTACGAGACGCTGCTCCGCGAAAAGCGGCAGCAATTGCACGCCCGCATCGCAACCGTACTTGATCGGGAATTCGCCGTCGGCGACAGCCAGCCCGAACTTCTGGCGCGGCACTATACCCTTGCCGCGATGCCGCGAGAGGCTATCAAGTACTGGCAGCGCGCGGGAGAGCGCGCAACCAAGGCATCGGCCAACAAGGAGGCGATCACCCACTTTCGAAATGCGCTGGAGCTCCTTGAAGCGCTTCCGGAGAGAACGAGCTACGCCGACAAGGAGCTGCAGCTCCTGCTCGCCTTGGGACCTGCGCTGATGACGACGAGGTCGTCGGTGGCACCGGAGATAGGTCAGGTCTACGCGAGAGCGCGAGAGCTCGCCAGTGCGGGGCAGCAGGTCGCAGATCTTTTTCCGACGGTGTGGGGGGCCTGGCTCGTCGCCTTTTCGCGGGGCGACTTTCCGACGGCGGCCCGCCTGGTGGACGAGCTGTTCGGCATGACGAATGCAAGTCGGAATTCCGAACTCACCCTGCAGGCGCATCACGCAGCCTGGTCGTCGCTGTGGGTGGGAGGCGAGCTTTCAGCTGCCCGGCACCATATCGAAAAGGGAGTTTCCCTCTACCGGCCCGAAGCGCACGGCCAGCACGCATTGCAATATGGCGGCCACGATCCCGGCGTTTGCGCCTATGTCTGCGATGCAGTGATCGCCACGACCATGGGAGCTCCGGCTCGCGGCCTTGACGACATGGAGAAGGCGCTGACGCTCGCGCGCCGCCTCGACCATCCTCCGACGCTCGTGCAGGCGCTTTGGTTTGCCGCCGAGCTGCACCAGATTCGCCGCGAGCCCGCCAAGGTCGAGGATTACGTCAGCGAAAACCTGCCCTTGCTTGCCCTGCACGGATCGGCCGTCGCAATCGCGAACGCGACCATGCTGCGCGGCTGGGCGCGGGTCATGCAGGCAGACACTGACCGCGGCATCGCCCTGATGCAGGAAGGATTGGCGAATTGGCGCAAGACCGGCTCGAAATTTCACGTTCCATTTCGGCTTGCACGTGCCGCAGAAACGCATTTGATGGCGGGCCGGATAGAGGACGGGTTGCGGCTGATAGGCGAGGCGGGTGGCGGCACCGGCGACCTCTGGTTCGCCCCCGAACTGGATCGGCTCAAGGGTGAGTTGCTGGTCAAGACCGGCGCCGGCGAGCAAGCGGAAAGCTGTCTGCGCCGGGCGCTTGAAGCGGCGCATGCCCAGGGCGCCCGGCTGCTGGAATTGCGCGCAGCCTTGAGCGTTGCGAAACTCCTGGAAACGCAGGGCCGGCGAAGCGAGGCCGAGAATTTGCTTGCGCCGATCTATCGCCAATTCGATGAGGGGCTCGAGACCGCTGATCTCAGGAACGCCAGGGACTGGCTGGAAAGCTGACCTGAAACCTCTCAAACGCTCGAACTCGGAACTCGGCGCATGGCTGCGCTCCGCCCAACGCACGACGCGACAGCCAGTGGCGGCATAAAATTACGGTGACATTACGGTGACAGCACTGGACTGCACCCCGTAAGTGAGACACGATAATTTCTGTGACAGGTTATCCTCGAGGATGACCTATGACAGACAAAGTGAAGTCCAAAGCCTATCCAACGTCCTTCAAGTTGGCGGCGATCAAGCGGCTTGAGGCAGGTGAAGC
>JAFAUV010000279.1 GCA_019243075.1 Bradyrhizobium sp. | reverse complement strand
TGTGCCGATGACCTCGATGCCCGAGCTGGTGGCTGCGTTCCACTCGCTGGTCGGCATGGCCGCGGTGCTGGTCGCGGCCGGCGCGTTCTATGCGCCGGAAGCCTTCGATATCGGCACTCCCGGCAACATCCATCAGCAGAGCCTGGTCGAGATGTCGCTCGGCGTCGCCATCGGCGCCTTGACCTTCACCGGCTCGGTGATCGCGTTCTTGAAACTCTCCGCGCGCATGAGCGGCGCGCCGATCATCCTGCCCGCGCGCCACGTCATCAACATCGCGCTGGCGATTGCGCTGGTGGTCTGCATCGTCGGCCTCGTCATCACCGGAAGTGCCGTGTTCTTCTGGCTGAACGTCATCCTGGCTCTGCTGCTCGGCGTGCTCATGATCATCCCGATCGGCGGCGCCGACATGCCGGTCGTGATCTCGATGCTCAACTCCTATTCGGGGTGGGCCGCGGCCGGCATCGGCTTTACGCTTGGCAATTCGGCGCTGATCATCACCGGCGCGCTGGTCGGCTCGTCGGGCGCGATCCTGTCCTACATCATGTGCCACGCGATGAACCGGTCCTTCATCTCGGTGATCCTTGGCGGCTTCGGCGGCGAGACCGCGGCGGCCGGCGGCGGTACCGGCGAGCAGAAGCCCGCCAAGCTCGGCTCGGCGGACGATGCGGCGTTCATCATGAAGAACGCCTCCAATGTCATTATCGTGCCCGGCTACGGCATGGCGGTGGCACAGGCCCAGCATGCGCTGCGGGAAATGGCCGATACGCTGAAGAAGGAAGGCGTCGAGGTGAAGTACGCCATTCATCCCGTCGCCGGCCGCATGCCCGGCCACATGAACGTGCTGCTGGCCGAGGCCAACGTGCCCTATGACGAGGTGTTCGAGCTGGAAGACATCAACTCCGAATTCGCGCAGGCGGACGTGGCCTTCGTGATCGGCGCCAATGACGTCACCAACCCCGCGGCCGAGGAGGACAAGTCCTCGCCGATCTACGGCATGCCGGTGCTGCAGGTCTGGAAGGCCGGCACGGTGATGTTCATCAAGCGCTCGCTGGCGTCGGGCTATGCCGGCATCGACAATCCCCTGTTCTATCGCGACAACACCATGATGCTGCTCGGCGATGCCAAGAAGATGACCGAGAACATCGTCAAGGCCATGTGAGTCAAGGCCAATGTGAGCCAAGGCATGTGAGCCAAGGCATGTGAGGCAAGTCCCCGGCGCTGAGGGCTCGACAATTCGTCGGCGGTTTGAAAGGCTGCCGCCATGGCGAGAGGGCTGGAGCCAAGGGATCGATGAGCGCGCACGGGGCGATGCCGAAATCGGCATGGATATTCCCCGCACTGGCGGTTGTTCTGTTCGCGGCCGTGACCGCGACCGCTTACAGTTTTGCGCCGTCGGCGGCCGGCACGCTGTTTGCCGCGGTGCTGCTGGTGATCCTGTTCGGCACGGTGTTCGCTGCCGTCCATCATGCCGAGGTGATCGCGCACCGGATCGGCGAACCTTTCGGCACGCTGCTGCTGACGCTGTCCGTCACCATCATCGAGGTCGCGCTGATCGCGACGCTGATGCTGGGCGACAAGGAGGTGCCGACACTGGCGCGGGATACCGTCTTTGCCGTGGTCATGATCGTGTGCAACGGGCTCGTCGGCGTCTGCATCTTCATCGGAGGCGTGCGTTACCGCGAACAGGACTTCCAGGTCGCCGGC
This sequence comes from Bradyrhizobium sp., assembly GCA_019243075.1. Taxonomy (GTDB): domain Bacteria; phylum Pseudomonadota; class Alphaproteobacteria; order Rhizobiales; family Xanthobacteraceae; genus Bradyrhizobium. The sequence continues at coordinate 14,068 of JAFAUV010000279.1, read as the reverse complement.
GCCAATCTCTATCTCACCGTGCTGTTCGCGATGGCGACGATAGCGCTGGTGCTGCCCAACTACACGCTGACGACGCCCGGACCGGTCTATTCGGAAGCGCAACTCGAATTCGTCAGCGTGGTCACCATCCTGCTCTACGGCGTATTCCTGTATACCCAGACCATTCGCCATCGCGACTATTTCGTCGGCCTCTCGGGCGGCGATGCAGAAGCCGTTCCGACCTCGGGCGCGCTGCTGGTCTCGAGCATCGTTCTTCTCATCGTCTCTCTGCTCGGTGTCGTGCTGCTCGCCAAGAAATTCTCCATCGTCGTGGACGCCGCCACGGCGGCCATCGGTGCCCCGCCGGCCTTTGCCGGCGTCGTGGTCGCGCTCTTGATCCTGTTGCCGGAGAGCGTTTCCGCCGTCGGCGCGGCGCGCAAGAACGACCTGCAGAAAAGCATCAATCTCGCGCTCGGGTCGTCTCTGGCGACCATAGGCCTGACTGTTCCCGCAGTCGCGGTTGCGGCCTTCGCGCTGGACAAGCAACTCGTGCTCGGGCTGTCCGAGCAGAACATGGTGGAGTTGTTCCTGACCTTTGTGCTGAGCATGCTGACCTTCGGCACCGGGAGGACCAACATTCTGTTCGGGCTGGTCCACATGGTGGTGTTTGCGGTGTTCGTGTTCATGGTATTCGTGCCCTGAGGTGCGATCGCCCATCGCGCTTCGGTTTTCGATCGGGCATGATCTTTTCGGAAAACCGCCGTACCCTTTGGGATCATGCACAACGCTTCGGAGGTTCGAGAATGCTTCCAGCCCAATCCGAGATTCAGGTCGATACCGCCGAGGTCCGCGTCACCCAGTGGCGGCTTGCCCCCGGCAGCGCCACCGGGCGTCACATTCACGAAATGGACTATGTGATCGTGCCCGTCACCTCGGGCGAGATGACCATCGTGGCGCCCGATGGCGAGCGTTCCAAGGCCCAGCTCGGGGCCGGAAAATCCTACTTCCGGAAGGCTGGCGTCGAGCACGACGTGCTTAACGAATCGGCAACCGAGATCGTGTTCCTTGAGGTAGAGCTGAAGCGGTAGGACAGCGTTCAGGCAATTGCCATCCGGACGCCGCAGTTGATCCCTCAATGTGCCTCAAAGTTCCCGCATCAGTTCGCCGCGCGGAGTGGTCGGCAATGCTGAATTACCTGAAGAAATTCGCCCTGGAGATTCTGCCATCGGTGGCTGCCACGGTCATCGGCGCCTACATCGTCAATCACTACATCTCCAGGCCCGCGACCAATGTCCCGGTGACCGCCGTCGCCCCTGCCGAGGTGAAGAAGGGCGCCAAGCCGGCCGACGACGCGGCCAGCATCCCCGAGCGCGGCGTCACGGCGAAGGGCATCTCCGAGCGCGCCATGATGGAGAAGTCGGCCTCGGAAAGGCCCGGCGAGTTCAAGCCGGCTGAAAACAAGCCGGCCGAGACCGCGAGCATCGCCGCCGATGCGCGCAAGCGAGCGCCCGCGCCCGCGCCCAAGGCGGTTGCCAAGCTCACGCCGGCGCCGGCCGCTTCCCCTGCAGCGCCCGCCGAGCCCGCTTCCGCAGCGGCTGCGGCTGAGGATCATCGTGACGCCAACGATCTCGCGCGCGCGGCAATCGAGCGCCTGCGCAGCACGGACGGCCAGGCGCGCACCCAGGACGTTTCCCGCGCCGCGGACGCGCCGCACCTGCAGGAGGCTCCGCGCATCGTGGCGCCGACGGCGACCGCCTCGATCCGGCCGCTGCCGCCGCCCATTACGGTCGCGGCACCGCTGGCCGAAGGCCAGAGCAATGGTCAGGGCAATGGGGCGTCCGACCAGGCGCCATATACGGCTTCGATCCGCACCGACGATCCAAACCGGCCGACCCCGCCGGCCGACATTCCGCCGCCTCCGCCTGCGCCTCCCCTCGACCTGCGGGCCGATGCCACCAACCTCGCCACCCGCACCAACAACATGGCTCAGGACGTGCTGGCGAAAACGAAATCGATGTTCCACGCGCTCATCCCTGGCAACAATGCCACCGGGCAGAGCAGCAGCGCCAGCCAGTTCACCGACTGAGCTCGTCACAGCGCGTGATCAGAACGTGTCGTAGCTCTGGCCGGGCTTGCCGCCGACGCGCGCAAAGCCGGTCCGCGCAATCTCATCCTTGGGACGCAGATTGATGGCGCGGCCATAGGAGCCGGCCGCCTTGTTCTTGTCACCCAGCCGCTCATAGGCGAGCCCGCGCGTCAGCCAGGCCTGCGGGTTCTGCGGATCGTCCTGCACCGCTTCATCGAGATCGGCAGCGGCTTCCTTCGGATGGTCGGTCGCGAGGTAGCTCAGCGCCCGCGCCAGCAGAGGTTCCGCCTGCTGCGGGGCCAGGCCGTTGGCCGCGGTGAAATCATCGATTGCGTATTGGTGCTGCTTTTGGCCCTGATAGAGCAGGCCGCGATTGTAATAGGCTTCGGCATTGTCGGGTGCGAGCGAGATTGCCTTGTTGAAGTCCGCCAGCGCTTCCGCAGGCTGGTTGCGCGCCTTGTAGACCAGGCCGCGGCCGAGATAAGCGGGCGCGTAATTGGCGTCGAGCGAGAGCGCGCGTTCATAATCGGCCATCGCGAGGTCAAGGCGCCTGGTCTGCCGGTAGACCAGCCCGCGATTGGCATAGGCCTGGCCGTAACCGGGATCGAGGCCGATGGCCTTGTTGAAATCGGCGAGGGCTTCGTCGGTCTTGCCGGCCTGCGCAAGCACCGTGGCGCGCATGTTGTAGGCCTGGGGGTCGTTGGCGTTGTTCTTGATGGTCTCGGAGAGCGAAGCAATGTTGCTCTGTGAGGTCAGCTTGGCCGGCTCAGGTTCCGAGGAGGGGCTGAGCGATCCGAGATTGATCGAGCAGCCCGCGAGCACGACAGCGACCAGGACGGGGCACAGCAGCCCCTGCGACGCCCGATAGTAAAGACGGAAAGCCGGTCTGGCCATCTCTGCAATTACTCGTGCGCGCCCTTGCCTATTGGTAGCCCGCCGCGCTGCAAAATACAGCCCTTACAAAATAATAACGCGGGCCGGCGAGGCCCGCGTTCATAAATCCGGATCGACGAGGCCGATCGCTCAGCGCATGCCGCGCGGCCCGGCGCCCGGACCACTGCGGCTGGCGCCTGCACCGCGCTCGCCTCCGGGGCCGGCGCCAAACACCGGCTTCGGCTTCATCGGCAGCAGGCCTTCGCGCTGCAGCTTCTTGCGCGCCAGCTTGCGTGCGCGGCGCACGGCTTCGGCCTTTTCGCGAGCCTTCTTCTCGGACGGCTTTTCGTAATGTCCGCGGAGCTTCATCTCGCGGAAAATCCCCTCGCGCTGCATCTTCTTCTTCAGCGCCTTGAGGGCTTGATCGACATTGTTATCGCGAACGAGAACCTGCACGCGGCATCCTCTTTTGAGTAGGTCGGATTGGAATCGGGTAAAGCCGAGGGCGACAAAAAAACGCCGCGCCTCAGGTCTTGAGCGCGCGGATGTATCAGACAAAGGGCCAAATGTCTACCTTCCAAGCAGGATTTCCGGCCCCCTGCGCCGCCGGGGAAATCCAGCGGGAATTACTCCGGCAAAACCGCCTCTGCCTTCAGGAATTCGCTACTTTTGGGCCGATTTTTCGCTCTAGGGTAGCCAGGCAATCGCAAGATCCGGGAGACTTACAATGGAAGCGCGAAAATATGCCGCCGAGCTTATCGGCACGTTCTGGCTCACATTTGCGGGATGCGGCAGCGCGGTGATCGCCGCCGGCTTTCCGCAGGTCGGCATCGGGCTGGTCGGCGTGTCCCTGACATTCGGGCTCAGCGTCGTGACCATGGCCTATGCGGTGGGCCACGTGTCCGGCTGTCATCTCAATCCGGCCGTCACGGTAGGGCTGGCTGCGGGCGGGCGTTTTCCCCCCACCCAAATCCTGCCCTATGTGATCGCCCAGGTCGCAGGCGCGATCATCGCCGCCGCGTTGCTCTACGTGATAGCGAGCGGCGCTCCGGCGTTCGACGTCGGCAAGGGCTTCGCGTCCAACGGCTATGGCGCGCATTCGCCGGGTCAGTACGATCTGATGGTCTGCTTCATTACCGAGGTGGTCATGACCGCGATGTTCCTGTTCGTCATCATGGGCGCCACCCACGGCAAGGCGCCGGCCGGCTTTGCGCCGCTGGCGATCGGGCTGGCGCTGACGATGATTCACCTCGTCAGCATTCCCGTCACCAACACTTCGGTGAATCCGGCACGCAGCACCGGGCCGGCCCTGTTCGTCGGCGGATGGGCGCTGGCGCAGCTCTGGCTGTTCTGGGTAGCGCCCCTGATCGGCGGCGCGCTGGGAGGCGTAGTCTATCGCTGGTTGAGCGAAGAGCCGACCGGCATCGTCGAGGGCGCCAAGTCGCCGTGACCGCGCAAGCAAGCACGGCGACGCGCTCCGCATTGCGCTCAGCGCGGCGGGGCACTCTTGGTGACGGCAGCTACTTCAGTGACATGGCCCATCTTTCGTCCGGGCCTCGGCGCGCCTTTGCCGTAGAGATGAACGGTGGCGCCTGGCACGGCCAGCCACTGTTCGTAGTCTTTGATCTCGTCGCCGATCAGATTGGTCATGGTGACCGCGCCGTGGCGCACCGGCTTGCCGAGCGGCCAGCCGGCGATGGCGCGGATGTGCTGCTCGAATTGCGAGACCGAGGCACCATCGAGGGTCCAGTGCCCGGAATTATGCACCCGCGGCGCGATCTCATTGACCAGCACCTTCGGCTCCGCCCCGCCATCGGCGAGCACGAACATCTCGACCGCGAGCACGCCGACATAATCGAGCGCCGTGGCGATGCGGCCCGCGATCGCGCGTGCCTCTTCGGCCAGCGTCGCTGGGATCGCGGCGGGCGCGCGGGAAATTTTCAGGATGTGGTCGCGATGCTCGTTCTCGGTGACATCGTAGCATTCGACCGTGCCGTCGGCGGCGCGCGCGGCGATCACCGAAATCTCGCGCTCGAACGGGACGAAGGACTCCAGAATGGCGGATTTGGTGCCAAGCTCGGTCCAGACCCGCCCGGGATCATCGCCGTCGCGAATGATCGCCTGGCCCTTGCCGTCATAGCCGAAGCGGCGGGTCTTGATCACGGCGGGCAAGCCGATCCGTGCGATCGCCCCGCGGAGGCCCGCCGCGGTGGACACGTCGACATAATCGGCAGTGCCGATGCCGAGGCCGGTGACGAAATCCTTCTCGGCAAGACGGTCTTGCGTGGTCTCCAGGATCTTGCGGTCCGGCAGCACCGGCCGGCGCGAGGACAGCACCATGGCGGCCGAGGCCGGCACGTTCTCGAACTCGTAGGTAATGACGTCGACGTCGTTGGCGAACAGCTCCAGCGCCTCGACATCGGCATATTCGGCGCAGGTCGCATTCAGCACGACATCGAAGGCCGGCGATTCCGGGTCGGGGGAAAAGATCTGGCAGCGCAGCCCAAGGCGCGCTGCGGCCATCGCCAGCATCCGTCCCAGTTGTCCGCCGCCGAGAATGCCGACGGTGTCCCCGGGCTTCAGCTTCACCCGATTTGCTCCGGTCACGCCGAGCCCTCCGGGCGTTCGGCAACCGCCTCCGTATGCTGCTTGCGCCAGGCGGCCAGCCGTGTAGCCAATGCGTCATCGCCGAGCGCGAGCACGCTGGCTGCGAGGAGGGCGGCGTTGATGGCGCCCGCCTTGCCGATCGCAAGCGTGCCCACCGGCACGCCGGCCGGCATCTGGACGATGGAGTAAAGCGAATCGATCCCCGACAAGGCCCTGGACTCGATCGGCACGCCGAACACCGGCAGTTCCGTCAGCGAGGCGGTCATGCCGGGCAGATGTGCCGCCCCGCCGGCGCCAGCGATGACCACCTTGAATCCAGCCGCCTTGGCGCCCTTGGCGAAAGCGAAAAGGCGGTCGGGGGTCCGGTGGGCGGAAACGATGCGGGTGTCGCAGGCGACGCCCAGGACCGTCAGGGTGTCGGCGGCATGCCGCATGGTCTCCCAGTCGGACTGGCTTCCCATGATGATGGCGACGAGAGCGGGCATATTGTTCTCAGGAATCCGGAAGTATGGGCCGGTTTATAGGGTCCGACCCCAGCTGGGCAAGGCGTGGCAAGGGAATTGGAATGCACTATCCTGTCTTGGTGAATTCCGGCAAGCCTTCTTAAGCAGCCTTACCCCCGGTGCCCATGAAAAACAGAGATCGCGTGCCCGCAAAGGCGGTTTTGAGGCGCCGCAAAGCGGGCGCAGCCCGGCCTCGGAAGGCCGCCTCCGGCGACAAGGCCACGATCCGCAGGCTCCGGGCGGAACTGAAGGAGGCGCTCAAGCGCATCGAGGAGCTGCAGGCTTCCGCCGACACCGATTTCCTGCTTGCCATCCCCAACCGCCGCGGCTTCGAGCACGGGCTCCAGCGGGCGATCGCCTATATCAAGCGCTACCAGGCGAGTGGGGCGTTGATCCTGCTCGACGTCGATCGACTGAAACCGATCAATGACGCGTTTGGCCATGCGGCCGGCGATCAGGTGCTGAAGGCGATCTCGGAGGTATTGACGCGTCAGGTCCGCGCATCCGATGTGGTGGGACGGCTCGGCGGCGACGAGTTCGCGCTCCTGTTGTGGAATCTCAGCGAGACCGACGCGAAGGCCAAGGCGGCCATGCTGGAGGCCGAGATCGACCGACTCACCTTCGTGTTCGATGGCCAAAGCATCAGCGCGGGCGCGTCCGCCGGCGTTGCGATCCTCAATTCACATTCCGAAGCGGGCCGGGCGCTCGAAGAGGCCGACAGCGCCATGTATGTGCGCAAAGCGCAGCGCCGCCACGAGGCGAATGACAGCGTCACTGCCAACGCCGGGTAGCGGGCCAGAGGTCAAACGGCCTCAGAGCCCCGGCTCTCCGCACATCAGAGCATGATGCGATTGGAAAAAACGCATCATGCTCTGATCTCGTCGATTGAGCATGGTCTTTTCGCAAAACCGGTTTCCCACTTTTTTCCGGATCATGCCCCCGCGCCTGTCAGAGCTCGCTCAGATCCTCCGGCACGTGGCCGAATGCCTTCAACAGCTTGGCATCGCTGAACTCGCCCGCCATCGGATCGCCGCTGCGGCTGAACGCCACCGCGCCGATATGGCCGGGGGCGCGTGACAATATCTCGGCCCGGCGCAGTGCTGTCATCGGGCTCTGGCATTCCTCGGCCGCGCCGGCGATCAAGGTTCCGGCGTCATCCTGCAGGAACGGTAACGCGACGTAGTAGGTGATGTCGGCCATGGCTTTGCTCCGTCAGGTCGTTGCTCCGTCAGGCTGCGTTCTCGGTCTGCTGCGATTGCGGCGGCGCGCAGCCCTGGGAAATCGCCGTCTGCAATTCCATCAGTTCAGCTTCCAGGAATTCATTGGCCATGATCAGTGCCTTGATCGTGCTGCGCAGATTGCCGTCGCACATCGCAATCGCCTGGTTGCAGGCCTCTTCGTAGTGGCTGTTGTCGAACGCGTGCGGTGCGGCGGACATGGCGAACGCTCCTGGTCGGTCGAGGAAAGGCAGTTGTATGTTCCTCTTTTGTTCTACTCGAGTCAAGCAGTTCCCGCATTTTTTTCGTGCGTCGAAGGCGGGCACAGGCGCCGATCAGGCGATGATGTCGGGCGTGATCTGGTCTTCGATGAAGGCGATGCGGTCGCGCAGCTGCAGCTTGCGTTTTTTCAATCGCTGCAACCGCAACAGATCGGGCGCCGGCGATTGATGCAAGGCATCGATCGCCGCGTCGAGGTCGCGGTGCTCCTGCTGCAGCCGGGCCAGCTCGGCATGCAGCTCGCGCTCATTTTCGTCGGTCATGATGCAACCTAGCCGAAAAACGCGATGAGATTGCGAAGCGCTGTGGAAACCCTGTGGGAAATATCGCTCCTGGAGTTGTGGTTCGCAACCGGCAAAACCGTGCCCAAGCGCTTAACGCCGTTGACAAAGCCTTCGATTCGTTCGGCGCCAAGATCGCAGGTTCCTTGCTCACGCTTCATTACATATGGACGTCAAAAAATGACCCCGCCGATTCGGAATAGCATCGACAGATTCGGGCGCTTGTGTACACTGATGTGTCCGTGTCGAATCTGAGGTTTTATCCAACCAAGGAGGTTTCGAATGGCCCTTCAGGCACATCTCGTTGAACTGGAACGGAAACATAAGAGCCTCGAGAACGAACTGCACGAAGCGCTCATCCACCTTTCAACGGACGACCTGCAAATAGCCGAGCTGAAACGACGGAAACTGATGGTCAAGGACCAGATCGAGCGGTTGAAGCACTCCGCCGACGACACGCTGCACTAGCGAAAAACTTCCAAACATCATTGCATTCCCGCCTTGGGCGCGTCTGCGCTCATCGCGGGATCGATGACGCCCTCCCTCGAGCGGCGGTACGGTGTCGCGCCACGGGCCTCTATACGCCCGTGCCTTCAATGCCCGCGACTTCGCCAACATAGTCGGCGATCGCGAGCGATGACGTGAGCCCCGGGGACTCGATTCCGAACAGGTTGATCAGGCCGTCAACGCCATGTTCGCGCGGCCCTTGGATCACGAAGTCCTGTGATGCGATCGCCGGTGGCACGATCTTGGGCCGCATGCCCGAATAGCTCGGCATCAGCGCGCCATTGGGCAGCGTCGGCCAATATTTGCGGATCGCCGGATAGAAGCGCTCGGCGCGCGCCGGATCGACCGCGTAGTCGATGTGGTCGACCCACTCGACGTCGGGACCGAAGCGGGCCTGTCCCGCCATGTCGAGGGTGAGGTGAACGCCTAGCCCGCCGGGCTCGGGCACCGGATAGATCAGGCGCGAGAACGGTGCCCGCGCGCTGCAACTGAAATAATTGCCCTTGGCGAGATAGGCCTGCGGGACCTTTTCGGCCGGCATGCCGTCGATTTGCCGGGCAGTTGCCGGCGCATCGAGGCCTGCGGCATTGATCAGGAGATCGCATTGAAGCGTCATCGCCGCGTCACCGCCGGTCTCGAGCTGGATCTTTCCTCCGCGCGCCTTGGCACGGACCAGCGGCGTGTGAAAGGCGAAGGCCGCACCCGCCGCTTCAGCGTCGCCGCGCAGCGAGAGCATGTAGGCATGGCTGTCGATGATGCCGGTCGAAGGCGACAGCAATGCCGCGTCGCAATTGAGCGCCGGCTCCAGCGCGCGCGCTTGCTCGCCGGAAAGCACCTTCATGTCGAGCACGCCATTGGCCTCGGCATGTGCGCGGATCGACTGCAGCTTCTCCGTCTCTTTCGGCGTGGTGGCGACGATCAGCTTGCCGCAATTCTTGTGCGGGATGCCGTGGCTTGCGCAATATTGGTAAAGCGCGCGTTTACCATTGACGCAGAACCGCGCCATCAGGCTGCCGGCCTTGTAATAGATGCCGGCGTGGATCACCTCGCTGTTGCGCGAGGACGTCACGGTGCCGATGCCCTCGGCAGCTTCCAGCACGATCACCTCGCGGCCGGCGTGGGCGAGGCGCCGCGCGATTGCCAATCCGATCACACCCGCCCCGATAACGACGCACTCAACCTTGTCCATCTTCGTGTGATTTCGGTCCGCGATTTGGCGCGGCGACAGGGCATCGCCGCCTTGCGTGTTTAGCCTGGTTTCAAGAAAGCTCCGGGGTCAAGCCATTGCTTTCTCCACAACGTCTTCGGCTGGGTCCTGTTAGAGACGCATTAATCATGTCAGGGCAATTGCCGTAATTTAAGACACATTTTTGAGGTCGGCGAGTACGCGTTTACCCGATCCAAACCCGTCAAGCCAGACACTCCGCCACTGAAATCCGCGCGGGTGACTGATGGCTGGCAAGAATTGGCAGGCAGGCAGCAAGGATGTGATTCCTGCGCGCGCGCTCCTGTGCGCGGCTGCGGTCGTCTTTCCCTGTGCGCCCGCCTGGGCCGTTTCCGACCGGTTCGGCGTCGTCGGCTATGTCGGCACGCTCGATCCCGACGTGCTCTGGGAACTGCTGATCGGCGCCATCGTCCTTTGCTCCTTCTTCGGCGCGGTGGCGCTCTGGATCCATTCGGCGATGCAACGCTTCAAGCGTTCGCAGGCGCGCCGGAATGCGTTCGTCTCCTCGGCGCTGAACAATCTCAGCCAGGGCGTGGTCATGACCGACCGGCGCCAGCGCGTGGTGTTCTGCAACGATCGCTTTCTCGAGATCTACGGTCTGTCGCGCTCCGATTTCCGGCCCAACATGACGGGGTCGCAGCTCCTCGAAATCAGGCGCGAGCGCGGGGTACTCGACTGCAGCGTCGAGGATTTTTACGCACAGGCAGCGCGGCCCGAGGGGCTGATCACCGAATTGCCGAACGGCAAATCGGTCCAGGTCCGGTATTTTCCGCTGCCCAATGGCGGCTCGATCGCAACGCACGAGGATCGCAGCGGGCAGCTCCAGCTGTCGCGGGAGCTGGCCTCGACCAAGCAGTTCCTGCAATCGGTGCTCGACAACGTGCCGGTTTGCGTGGCCGCCAAGAACATCGAGGACGGGCGCTACATCTTCGCCAACCGCGCCTTCGAGCGCTTCTCGCGCTTCTCGCGCGACCATATCGTCGGCAAGCGTGCCGATGAGATCTTCCGTCCCGATACCGCGGCCGGTATCGAGGCGGCTGATCGCGCGGCCATCGAGTCCAAGGACGGCCATTATCGCAGCGAACTCCGCGTCGAGCGCGGCTCGCAGAAGCGCGTGCTTGCCTCCCATCGGGTGATAGCGCGCGACGAGAACAACCAGCCGGTGTTCCTGATCGCGCTGTTCGAGGATGTCACCGAGCGCCGCTCGCTCTCGCGCGAGCTCGAGAGCACCAAGAAATTCCTCGAGCTCGTGGTCGACAATATTCCGGTGTCGCTGATCGTCGAGCGCGTCAGCGACGGCCGCTATCTCCTGGCCAACCGCAGCGCGGAGGCGATCCTCGGCCGTCGCCGCGAGGAAGTCACCGGCCTCACCGCCGCCGATATTTTCCATCCGCGTGAGGCCAAGCTGATCATCGCCCGCGACGAGGCGGCCATCAAGAAGCGCGACCTGATTACCGAGGAGCATCCGATCTCGACCAAGGATGGCCTCAGGCTGTTCCTGACCCGCCGCATGACCGTGCTCGATGAGACGGGTGAGCCGACCTACCTCATCAAGACGCATGAAGACGTCACCGATCGCAGGCAGACCGAATCCCGCATGGCGCACATGGCCTATCATGACGGCCTCACCGACCTGCCGAACCGGGCCGCTTTCCTGCAGGCCTTGACGCAGATGATCGAGGCCTGCGCCGGCACGGGTGAGGAGTTCGCGGTGCTCTCGGTCGACCTCGACGGCCTCAAGGAAGTCAACGACGTGTTCGGTCACGCCACGGGCGACAAGCTCCTGATCGAGGTCGCGCGCCGGATCCAGGCGGCGGCGCGCGGCGGCGTGGTGGCGCGGCTGTCGGGTGACGAATTCGGCCTGATCATCGACGGCAAGCAGCCGGCCGCGGGCCGAGTGCTGGCCGAGCAGCTGGCCGAGGCGATCGCCCATGAATTCCAGATCGATGGCAAGTCGGTCCGCACCGGCCTCACCACCGGCATCTCGGTATTCCCGCACAACGGCGCGGACGCGGCCTCGCTGCTCGCCAACGCCGGCGCGGCGCTGTTCCGCGCCAAGCAGAAGTCGCGCGGCACGATCAGCGTCTATGAACCGGAGATGGACCAGCAGATCCGCGACCGCCGCGTGCTGCATCAGGATCTTTCGATGGCGATCAGGAACGGCGAGCTTTCGCTGTATTTCCAGCCGCAGGCGATCTCGGCCAGCACCGTGGAGGAAAGCGAGATCATCGGCTTCGAGGCGCTGGCACGCTGGCTGCATCCGGTGCGCGGCTTCGTGCCGCCGGGCGAGTTCATTCCGCTGGCCGAGGAGAGCGGCCTGATCGTCGAAATGGGCGAATGGATCCTGCGCGAAGCCTGCCGCGAGGCGGCGTCCTGGCCGAAGCCGCGGCAGATCGCGGTCAACCTGTCGCCGGCGCAGTTCGTGCATGGCGATCTCGTGGGTCTGGTGCATTCGATCCTGCTCGAGACCGGGTTGTCGCCCGGCCGTCTGGAACTCGAAATCACCGAGGGCGTGCTGATCGAGGATTTCGATCGCGGTCTGGCGCTGTTGCGGCGGCTGAAGGCGCTCGGCGTGCGCATCTCCATGGACGATTTCGGCTCTGGCTATTCCTCGCTGAGCTATCTGCAGGCGTTCCCGTTCGACAAGATCAAGGTCGACCGCGCCTTCGTCATCAATCTCGGCCGCAATCCGCAATCGGCCGCGATCATCTCGGCGGTCATCGACCTCGGTCACGGTCTCGGCATGTCGCTGGTGGCCGAAGGCGTGGAGACGGTCGAGCAGCTCGCCTTCCTCGCCGACGAGGGCTGCGATGCCGTGCAGGGCTATCTGATCGGCAAGCCGCTGCCGATCGGCCAGTACGCAACGCTGGTCGGCCGCGCCGCCGGCAATGTCGCGGAGCCCGCGCGCAGGACAGGCTAGGGCCCGCTTGTTCGTACAGCATCGCCGCACTACTGAATACGGACCTCGGTTCGGCGTACTGGGCTCTCGTGCATGGCGGATTACGACCTGGCGGTCATTGGCGGCGGGATCAATGGGGTCTGCGTCGCGCGCGACGCCGCCGGGCGCGGGTTGCGCGTCATCCTCCTGGAGCAGGGCGATCTCGGCGGCGCCGCGTCGTCGGCAACTTCGCGGCTGATCCATGGCGATCTTGCGGCGCTGGAACGCCGCAGCTTTGCCCGCGTTCGCACCCGGCTCGGCGAGCGCGACATTTGGCTCAGGGTGGCGCCGCACCTGGTGCGCCCGATGCGCTTCGCGCTTCCCGGGCAATCCGAGGAGCGTCCGCTGCTGCGCTCGCTGCTCTGGCTCCACGAGCGCCTGGCCTCGCGCATAGGCCTGCCGTCCCCGCAAACCATCGACGTGACCCATCACCCGATCGGCGACGCGCTGAAGCGGCCGTTCGGCACCGCTCTCGAATTTTCCGACTGCGTCGTCGACGATTCCCGCCTGGTGGTTCTCACCGCGCTCGATGCGGCCGAACGCGGCGCGGTCATCCGCACGGGCGCGCGCTGCATCCGCGCCGAGCGCGACCAGTTCTGGCGACTCGCGGTGATCGACCGCGGCCATCGCCAGGTGATCACCGCCCGCGCTCTCGCCAACGCCTCCGGCGGCTGGACCGGCACCGTGGCGGAAACCGTGCTGCGCATGCCGTTGCCGAAACTCGGCGCCGTCCAGATCGGCCAGATCGTGGTCCGCCGCCTGTTCGATTCCGAGAATGTCTATGTCTTCCAGAATGCGGACGGCCGCTTGATTCTTGCAAGCCCCTATGAGCGCGATTTCACGCTGATCGGCAGCGTTACCCGCGCCTTCACCGGTGATCCGGCGATCGTGGCGATCGGGGCTTCCGATATTTCCTATCTCTGCGAGGCGGCCAACCGCTATTTCCGCGAACGGGTCGAGCCCGTCGACGTGGTCCGCAGCGTCGCCGGCGTCAATCAGGTAGCCGACCGCAAGGGGCGGGCCGCGGACCGCGACGGATCGATGATGTTCGATTTTCGCCGCGGCAAGGCGCCCCTGCTCACCTTGTTCGGCGGCGATCTCACGACCGCGCGACTGCGGGCGGAGCGGGCGGTATCGAGGCTGACGACGCATTACGTGATGTCGCCGCGCTGGACCGCCAATGCCCCGCTCCCCGGCGGCGATTTCGCCTGGGAGCGCTTCGACCTGGAGGTCGAGGAGGTTCGCTATCGTTGGCGCTTTTTGACCGAAGCGCAGGCGCAACGGCTGTTCGGCGCCTATGGCAGACGCCTCGCCGATATTCTGGGCCAGGCCAAAAGCCGCGCCGATCTCGGCCAGAGCTTTGGCGAGGAACTGACCGAGGCCGAAGTCCGCCATCTCATGGCGAGGGAATGGGCACGCTTTCCCGACGATATCCTCTGGCGTCGGACGAAGCTCGGCCTGACCATGAAGGCCGAAGATCAGGTGGCGCTGGCGGCCTTCATGGGCAAGCACGCTGAACCGATGGCAGCAGTTGAGCCCGCGCCCATCCGCCGCTAGCTTGGCGAATGGGGCG
>JAFAUV010000392.1 GCA_019243075.1 Bradyrhizobium sp. | reverse complement strand
TTGATTTCCTTGTTGAACAGCCAGCGCGCGTCATATTCGCGGAAACCCGTCGCCTTCACCATCGGCTCGGATTCGAAGGCATAGCTGTTGGGCTGCAGGGCGGGCTTCGGCTTGGGGAACATCAGGACCTCGCGGCGCGGAGAACGTGTCAGCAGCCATTAGCCAATACAGGCGCGTAGCGGAAGACAACGAAGACAGGTTTTTACGTCATGATCTGAGCAGGACAGCGGCCGTTATTGGGGCAGCCGCTTGATTTCCGCGCTGCAGTTTCAGCGTTAAACAATTTGACACGTCGGGCAAATCACCAGATATCGCAAGAATTGCACGTGCCGCAGAATCCGCCGCGGAGTAAGACAATACGCTGCCGAGCGCGCCGAACCTGCGGCCGCAGCGACCGCTGACGTACTCAGAACCCGGTAGCAATGACTTGGCTATAATCACCGCTGCCGACCCGACTGGTTTGCTGGTAGCTACTCCGGTTGAAGGTGATCCAAGCCGCGTGACTATCAGGGAGTACAAGGGTTACTAGGCCCTGTACTCACAACCCGGCGGCGCAATTGGTCGAGGCAAAGTCCGCCTTCCCTGTTGCCGACTATGGCTATGCGGCGACGGGGTATGTCGCAAAGGGCCGCAATCTGAAGTTCGCCTCCATTCAACCTTACTGTGGCCGCGTATCGGCGCGAACTTTCGAGTTGAGGGCCGCGCAGACTGGCTTCGTCTGGTATAGGGGATTTGACGTTCCTCTCAGGATTGCCGCTGGCGGAAGCGTCAAATCCAAAACCAGCCCAGAATTATCGAATTGCTGGTGTCCCTTTGCTTCTGGCTCTTGTAAGAGGGTTCGCTGCAATGGAATGCAAGCTTCGGAAACGAGACATCAGAAGATGATCTTCATGGCTAATCGTCTCTTTAAGGTTATTTGTCTGGTTGCGCTGATTGTCTTTCCTGCACATGGCCAGACCCCATCTGAACTGGGACACGCAGTAGCCATCACAACCTACCTCCAGCCCATCACCGAGGATGATGTTGACCAGCGCACCAGGCTCGATTTGCTGCTTGCGCAAAAACAGGTCGGCAGGGAAGACGTGATCCGCGAGTTGTCTAGAGACTTGTTTGGGGTCGCAAGGGGCGAGATAGCAGGTTTGCTATCGGAAGATATTGTCGACAAAGCCTTCGCCGACATGTGCTCGCGACGAGGTGTCGCTCCGTCAGATCTGATGAAAACCCTTGAGGAGAAGGGCATCCGCTCGACACTCTGAGAAAACGGCTCAGGGCTGAGGTTGCTCGGGAGCGTCTCGCGCGAATGCAATGCCGCCGTGATTGCGAAGATCGACTCGATCACCCTCTCGTTCCCAAAATGTGAACAAGCCGCGTCCCCCGATGATCCCTGCATTTCCGCCTTGGCACAGCCCGGGCCGAGCAGGGAGGCCCGCAACCCCTTACTGCTCCAGCACCATCTGTCCGTTGGCGTATTCGAATCGCTTCAGCTTGGACAGGTAGGAAAGGCCGAGCAGGTTCTCCGACAACGCCTCGTCGGGCAGCAGCCTTTAGCCAACGTGGCGAATAGCGGAAGACAGCGAAAGCAGGTTTTTACGGCCATGATTTGAGGCGGATAAAGGCATTATAGGGCCAGCCGCTTGATTTCCTCTTCAACAACCGCCTCCAGAGGTGGAAGGGCCCACTGTACCGTGTCCCAAACAAATTGCGCTGCAACGTCCTCATAATCGTGACGATAGACGTTTCCAGCACCCGCCATCTGCCTCCAGGAAATCGAGGGATGCCGGGCCTTCAGTTCGTCCGGCAAGCGCCGCGACGCCTCGGATATGATTTCCAGACAACGCGTGACTGCATAGACGGTCTTTAAGTCTGACTTGAACGTGCTGCGATCGAGGCCTTCGGCAAATTGGTTGGCCAGATCGATATGATGCAAGATGTCGCGAAGTGCACCGGTCGTGCGCTCAGAAGGCATAGATGGCATCTGCCGTCGCTGCAGGACGGACATGGGATTTCAAGGCATCGCGATTTACGACATCGACGGGGCCCTCGAAGAGGTCAGCGATATATTCCTTGAGATCGACGTAATCGAACACGGTCATCCTGACGTCAGGATTGATCTCGATCATGATGTCGATGTCACTATCTGAACGGTGATCCCCACGCGCCAGCGAGCCGAATAGAGCAGCATGCATCACCCCGCGCTCACGCAGGACGCGCTGGGATCGTCGCAAGGTCTCGATCGCTTCAGTGCTGTTCATGAACGCGATATAGCACACCACCGGCCGAACAGGGAGGCCCGCAATCCTTATTACTGCTCCAGCACCATCTGGCCGTTGGCGTATTCGAAACGCTTCAGCCTGGACAGATAGGACAGCCCGAGCAGGTTTTCCGACAGCGCCTCGTCGGGCAGCACCATGGCGTCGACGTCGCGCACGACGAGGCCGCCGACATCGAGCATCTCGATGCGGCTCCGCGCCGCCTTCACGGTGCCGTTGGCCGTGGAAACGTTGGCCGTGTATTGGCCTGGCGTCGGGCGCAGGCCGAAGCGCGCGGCCGATGATTCGTTCAGTGCCACCACGGAGGCGCCGGTGTCGACCATGAAGCTGATGCGCTGGCCGTCGATGCGGCCTTCGGCCAGGAAATGACCGCGAGGGTCTCTGGGAATATTGAGGCTGCGAAGGCCGGACGGCGCTGGAGTCGCGACCAGCGCGGTTTGCCCGACGGCGCTGGTGGAGGCTGCGGCCGGCGTCAGCCTGTCGGCCATCTGCGCCATGAAGACGCCAAGGCCGGCCATGATGCCTGCGGTGATCACAATGTTACGCATGACGCCACACTCACAGGGAACGAGAGGTTCGATTTCAGCACGCCGCCCCCGACAGGGCGACTAAGCGGGCCGGGGCTAGGCTGCCATTTTCGCGAAAAGCATGAGCGAAGGGTTAACGGCTCAAGTTCCGCGTGGCTTCACCCGCCGGGTCGGCAGCGCGTTCGCAGGGTCTTCGGGCCAGGGATGACGGGGATAGCGGCCGCGCAGATCGGAACGGACGGCGGCATAGCTGCCGCGCCAGAAGCCCGGCAGGTCGCGCGTCACCTGCACCGGCCGTTGCGCCGGCGACAGCAGTTCCAGAACCAGGGGCACCCTGCCCCCGGCGATAGACGGATGCGCGTTGAGACCGAACAGTTCCTGGAGCCGCACCGTGATGGTCGGCCCCTGCTCGGCCTCGTAATCGATCGCCAGCATGGTCCCGGTCGGCGCCTCGAAATGGGTCGGCGCCTCGCGCTCCAGCCGTGCGCGCAATTCCCAGGGCAGCAGGGTCCGCAGGGCTTCCGACAAGTCGCCTGCGGCAAACTCTTTCAGCGACGTCTTGTCGTAGAGCGCCGGCACCAGCCAGTTCGCGGCGCTCGCGACAAGAGCTTCGTCGGAGAGATCGGGCCAGCTTCTGCCTTCCGCCTGGCGCAGGAACATGACGCGATCGCGCCATTGTTTTGCGGATTTCGACCACGGCAATTTGTCGAGCCCGGCGGCGATGACGCCGTCGGCGAAGATGCGCGCGGTCTCCCCCGACGGCGATAGCGCAAGCGGTGCCTCCGACAGCGTGATCGCATGCAGCGACTTTCGGCGGCGCGCGCGCAAGGCCAGCGCGCCGCGGTCAAAGCCGATCTCGTCGGCAGTTTCGATGTGGTCGGCGAAATGCGCTTCGATTTCCTCCTGCGAGATCGGCGCGGCGATCAGGATGCGGCCTGCCGCCGCGGTACCGGTAAGCTCGCCGACCGCGAGATAGGGCGCGCGCGCCAGCGAGGAGGTCTGCTCGACCGCGGCGCCGCGGCCATTCGCCAGCACATAACTGCCATTGCCGCGATTCTTCGCCACGCGGTCAGGAAATGCAAAAGCGAGCATCACGCCGGTCGAAAGCTCCGCATCTTCGGGCGGCGAGGAAGACGCCACCTGCGAGGCCCAGCGGCGGGCAAGATCGCGGGCGCTTGCTGCACGCTGCGAGCGATCGCGCCGGAACTGATCGAGCCGATGATCAAGCTCGACGCTGTCGCCGCCAAGCCCGCGCTCCGTCAGGATCGCGGCGATCTCCGCCGCCCTTGCCGACGCGCCAAAGGAATCGGCATCGACGATCATGCGCGCCAGCCGCGGCGGCAGTGCCAGCGCGCGCAGGCGCTTGCCTTCCGCCGTGATGTGGCCATCAGCCTCGAGCGCGCCGAGTTCCTGCAGGAGGCTCTTGGCCTCCTGCAACGCCGGGGCGGGCGGCGGGTCGAGGAAGGCCAGCGTTGCGGGATCGCTGACGCCCCGTTGCGCGAGATCGAGCACCAGCGAGGAAAGATCGGCCGAGAGGATTTCCGGCTGGGTATAGGCCGGGAGCGACGCGCTCTGCGGCTCGTCCCACAGCCGGTAGCAGATGCCGGGCTCGGTGCGGCCGGCGCGGCCGCGGCGCTGATCGATCGCCGCGCGCGAGGCACGCACGGTTTCCAGTCGCGTCAGCCCGATATCAGGTTCGTAGCGGGGCACGCGCGCCAGCCCCGAATCGACCACGATGCGCACGCCCTCGATGGTGAGCGAGGTTTCTGCGATCGACGTCGCCAGCACCACCTTGCGGCTGCCCTTCGGCGCCGGCGCGATGGCGCGGTCCTGGACGCCGGCATCGAGCGCGCCGAACAGCGGTACGATCTCAGTGGAGGCGTCCTGCACCCGCTCGGCGAGCAAATTCTGGGTGCGTCGGATTTCCGCAGCCCCCGGCAGGAACGCCAGCACCGAGCCGGGATTGGCGCGCAGCGCGGTCGCGATCGAATCCGCCATCTGCCGCTCCAGCGGCACATCGACCTTGCGCGAGAGATAGCGCGTCTCGACCGGGAAGGCGCGGCCCTCGCTCTCGACCACCGGCGCCTCGCCGAGGAGTTTTGCCACGCGCGCGCCGTCCAACGTTGCGGACATGACGAGCAGACGCAAATCCTCGCGCAGGCCGGTTTGCGTATCGCGTGCCAGCGCAAGGCCGAGATCGGCATCGAGCGAGCGCTCGTGAAATTCGTCGAACAGCACGGCAGCGACACCATCGAGCTCGGGATCATCCAGGATCTGGCGCGAGAAGATGCCTTCGGTGACGACCTCGATCCGCGTCGCCCGCGAGATTTTCGAACCGAAGCGGACGCGATAGCCGACGGTTTCGCCGGCGCGCTCGCCGAGCGTCTTTGCCATCCGCTCGGCGCTGGCGCGCGCCGCGATGCGCCGAGGCTCCAGCACGATGATCTTCTTGCCCTTGGCCCAGGATGCATCGAGCAGCGCCAGCGGCACCCGCGTGGTCTTGCCGGCGCCCGGCGGCGCCACCAGCACCGCGGCATTGTTCGTCGCGAGCGTGCGCGCGAGATCGTCGAGCACCGCGTCGATGGGAAGGGGTGTGTCGAAAGAGCGCAAAATCTCTCCGCTCGTCATGCCCGGGCATAAGTGCAAAGCGCGTCTTGACGCTCAGTCCCGGGCATCCATCAAATCAGAAAACTTTATCCGAAGAAGATGGATTGCCGGGTCAAGCCCGGCAATGACGAATTCTCAATTCCGCTTCAGCGGCGGGCGGCCGACGCTCTCGTAGACGAAGCCGTTGGCCGCCATGTCCTCGGGACGGTAGATGTTGCGCAAATCGATCACGACCGGCTGCGCCATCTCCTGCTTCAGCCGCTCCAGATCGAGCGTGCGGTACTGCACCCACTCGGTCACGACCACCATCGCGTCCGCGCCCTTGGCGCAGGCATAGGGATCGTCGACATACTCGATATCGGGGAGTTCCTTGCTCGCCTGCTCCATGCCGACCGGGTCATGCGCACGCACCTTGGCGCCCATATCGAGCAGGCCCGTGACCAGCGGGATCGAGGGCGCCTCGCGCATGTCGTCAGTGTCCGGCTTGAAGGTCAGGCCAAGCACGGCCACCGTCTTGCCGCGCAGCGAGGATCCGACCGCGCTCGACACCTTGCGAGCCATGGCACGCTTGCGGTTGTCGTTGACGCCGAGCACGGCTTCGACGATGCGGAGCTGCACGTCGTAGTCCTGCGCGATCTTGATCAGCGCGCGGGTGTCCTTCGGGAAGCACGAGCCGCCGAAACCGGGGCCGGCATGCAGGAATTTCGAGCCGATGCGATTATCGAGCCCGATGCCGCGGGCGACCTCCTGCACGTCGGCGCCGACCTTTTCGGAGAGATCGGCGATCTCGTTGATGAAGGTGATCTTGGTCGCGAGAAACGCGTTCGCGGCGTATTTGATCAGCTCCGCGGTGCGACGCTTGGTGTACATCAACGGCGCCTGGTTCAGCGACAGCGGCCGGTAGATATCGCCGAGCACCTTGCGGCCACGCTCATTGTCGGTGCCGACCACGATGCGGTCCGGGAATTTGAAGTCGCGGATCGCGGCGCCTTCGCGCAGGAATTCCGGATTGGATGCGACCACGACGTCGGCGGACGGATTGGCCTCGCGGATGATCCGCTCGACCTCGTCGCCGGTGCCGACTGTTACGTTCAATTTGGTGACGACCACCGAGAAGCCGGAAAGAGCGCCGGCTATCTCGCGCGCGGCGGCGTAGACATAGGAGAGGTCCGCATGACCATCGCCGCGGCGTGACGGCGTGCCGACGGCGATGAACACCGCATCGGCCTCCGATACCGGCCCCCTGAGATCGGTGGTGAAATCGATCCGCTTGGCTTTCACATTGGAGGCGACCAGCGCATCGAGCCCGGGCTCGAAGATCGGGATCTCGCCTCGATGGAGAGCTGCGATCTTGTCATCGTCCTTGTCCACGCAGGTGACCTGGTGGCCGAAATCCGCAAAACAGGCGCCGGAGACCAGTCCCACATAGCCCGTGCCAATCATGGCAATCCGCATGAAACAACCCGCCCTTCATGGTTAATGCGACCGCCTCTTAAAACATTTGGGCGCCGAGGGGAAAGGGCAAAAACGGCATATCCCTTGAATGAATAAAGGGGACGGAAACCGCTTGGCTCCATGATTGCGCCTCAGCGCGCCGAAATGAGACAGGGATGACTTCAACCGGCACAGTGGCCGACACCCGCCTCGACTGGGTCGACTATGCCAAAGGCATCTGCATCGTCATGGTGGTGATGATGCATTCGGTGCTGGGCGTCGAATTGGCCGCTGGTAAAACCGGCTTCATGCATGCGGTCGTGATGTTCGCCAAACCGTTCCGCATGCCCGACTTCTTCCTGATTTCCGGGCTTTTCCTACCCCTCGTCATCGCCCGCGACTGGCGGCCTTATCTCGACCGAAAGGTCGTGCATTTCGCCTATTTCTACGTGCTGTGGGTGACGATTCAGTTCGGCTTCAAGGCGCCCGCCTTTGCCACCGAGCAGGGCTGGGGTCATGTCGGGGTCGAATATCTGGCGTCCTTCATCGAGCCGTTCGGCACGCTGTGGTTCATCTATCTGCTGCCGATCTTTTTCGTTGTCATAAAACTGACACGTCACGTGCCGCCGATTCTGGTCTGGACCCTCGCCGCGCTGCTCGAGAGCATCCATGTTGCTTCCGGCTGGACCGTGATCGACGAATTTGCGGCGCGGTTCGTCTACATTTATTCCGGCTATCTCTTTGCCGGTCACATCTTCGCGCTATCGGATCGTGCCCGGGCGCATCCCTCGCTCGCGCTGGGCGGACTAGCGTTGTGGGCGCTGGTCAATGGCGGGCTCGTTGCGCTCGGCGTCAGCGAGGAGCCGGTCATCTCGCTCGCCCTCGGACTTTCCGGCGCCTGCGCCATCATTACCATCGGCACGCTGCTCGCGCGGATGCGTTGGCTGAACTTCCTGCGCTTCTGCGGCGAGCATTCGATCGTGATCTATCTTGCGTTCTTCCTGCCAATGGCCTCGACGCGGACGCTGCTGCTCAAGAGCGGCGTCATTCACGACATCGGCCTGGTCTCGTTGATTGTCACCGTGGTCGGCGTCGTCGGCTCGCTCCTGATCTGGCGCACCGCGCTGCGGGCCCATGCCAATTTGCTGTTCGAGCGGCCAGACGCCTTCTGGATTGCGCCGAAAAAGCCCACGCCCAAGCTGCAGGCGGCCGAATAATCAAACGGTCACACTTCCAGGTACAACGCCCCGCTGCTGAGGCCACTCTCGAGCTCGGCGTGCGCCTGCGCCGCTCCGCTCAAGGGATAGGCCTTGCCGGCCGCCCTCAAGACACCGCCGGTCAGCGCCGCGAGCACCGCCGCCGCGGCGCTGCCATAGACATCTGCCTCGTTCAAATAGGCCATCACGCTCGGACGGGCGAAGACGAGGCTTCGCCGCGGCCCAAGTTCACGCACGTCGAGCGGCGGAATGGGGCCGCCCGACTGGCCGATGCTCGCCACCACACCGAACGGCCGGACACATGCGAAGGTTTTCGCCAGCGTCGTACCGCCGACGCCATCATAGGCGACATCGACACCGCGCCCATGGGTCAGTTCGGCCACCCGAGCTCCAAAATCGGCGTCTCGCCCGACAATGACATGCTGCGCGCCGGCCTCGCGCGCGATCTCGGCCTTGGCCTCCGAACCAACGGTGCCGATCAGGGTCGCACCGAGATGCAGGGCCCACCGGGTCAGAAGCTGACCGAGTCCGCCGGCCGCGCTGTGTGCCAATATCGTGGTGCCGGGACCGACCGGATAGACCCGATGCAGCAACATGTGCGCCGTGATTCCCTTGACGAACACAGAGGCGACTTGAGCGTCCGAAAGCGCGGGCGGCAAGCGGATTCCACGCCAGGCGGGCAAGTTGCGTTCCGACGCATAGGCTCCCACCGGCGCGCCGGCATAGGCGATGCGATCGCCAACCGAAAGCGATGTGACATTGGCGCCAACCGCCGCTACCACCCCGACACCTTCGACACCCGGAATGTTGCCCGGCGGCATCGGGTAGAGCCCGGCGCGTTGGTAGACATCAACGAAGTTCACGCCGATCGCGGTTTGGCGGATGCGTATCTCATCGTCCCCGGGCGGCGGCAGTTCGACGTCCGCGATCTCGAACTGCTCGACGCCGCCCGGTGTCCTGACGCGAATGACCCTGGTCATGGTATGGAATTTCCCTTTTTGTCTGGGCGGTCAGGACTATACGATGAAGGGCGGCATGCGAAATTACCCAAATCTTCATGTTGGTTGTGAGATTCTGCACAATGGCAGACTGGGAGGATATTCGGCATTTCGTGGCGCTGGCCCGCGAAGGCACGCTCTCTGCAGCGGCCCGCAGGCTCGGCGTCGACCACGCGACCGTGGCGCGGCGGGTGGCGGCGCTGGAGACGGCCACCGGGCTCAAGCTGGTCGACCGCCGTGCGCGAACCACGACGTTGACCGAGGAGGGAAAACGTATCGCGGCCGTCGCGGCGCCGATGGAGGAGGCCGCGTTCGCGCTTGACCGCACGGCGCAAGCTGCACAGCCTGGCCTTGACGGCGAGGTTTCGATCAGCGCACCACCAAACTTCGCAAGCTCGGTGATCGCCCCGCAGCTGGTCCGGCTGCGAAACCAACACCCCGGTATTCGCCTTAAATTGATCGGCGAAAAACGCCGCGCCTCGCTCAGTCGCCGCGAGGCGGATGTAGCGCTGCGGCTGCAGCGTCCCCTCGAGGCTGGCTTATTCGTGCGCAGGATTGGCAGCTTCGGCTTCAGCCTTTACGGTAGCCCGGCCTATCTTGAAAAAAATCCGCCCCACGCCTTTGCCTTCATCGGTTACGACATCTCGATGGCCGAGTCGCCTCAGGAGGTCTGGCTCGGTACGATCATTGGGGATCGCGAAGTCGTGCTGCGCACCAATGATCTGGAGACGCAGGCGGCTGCCGCACGTTCCGGGCTGGGCCTCGCCGCGCTGCCGCATTATCTCGGGGATGGCGACCCGCGGCTGCAACGCCACGTCGTGACGCAGAAGCCGGTCACCCGCGATGTCTGGCTCGCGGTGCATCGCGACCTGCGCCAGGTCCCTGCTGTGCGCGCGGTAATGGAATTCCTCGCGAGCTGCCTTAAACCGCCGTCGACAAGCTAAAAATCCGGTGCGCGGCCCGGCCGGGATGGGGTGTCAACGGCAGCAAAAATCCCTACATTGCCGCCATGCCGAAATCCCCGCAGCAAGCAGTCAGCCCAAAACCCGCCGCAGGCAACCCGGTTCCCGCCCAAACGCCTGCGACCGCCCCGGCGAGAGCCTCCGGCGATCACGTCTTCCTGGTCGACGGCTCCTCCTACATCTTCCGCGCCTATCACGCGCTGCCGCCGCTCAACCGCAAATCCGACGGGCTGCAGGTCAACGCCGTGCTCGGCTTCTGCAACATGCTGTGGAAGCTGTTGCGCGACATGCCCGAGGACAACCGGCCGACACATCTCGCCATCGTCTTCGACAAGTCGGAAGTCACCTTCCGCAACAAGCTCTATCCCGATTACAAGGCGCACCGCCCGCCGGCGCCTGACGACCTGATCCCGCAATTCAAGTTCATCCGCGACGCCGTGCGCGCCTTCGACCTGCCCTGCCTCGAGCAGGACGGTTTCGAGGCCGACGATCTGATCGCGACCTATGCGCGGCTTGCGACCGAGCGCGGCGCCAGCACGACCATCGTCTCCTCCGACAAGGATCTGATGCAGCTCGTGACCGACAACGTCGTGATGTACGACACCATGAAGGATCGCCGCATCGGCATTCCCGAAGTGATCGAGAAATTCGGTGTGCCACCGGAAAAGGTGGTCGAGGTGCAGGCTCTGGCGGGCGACTCCACCGACAATGTGCCCGGCGTGCCCGGCATCGG
>JAFAUV010000380.1 GCA_019243075.1 Bradyrhizobium sp. | reverse complement strand
GCCGTGAACGGTGAAAGCACAGTTGTATTCTTCTGACGGCATGAACCAGCCGCTCGGACTGATCAGTTCGAGCCGCACCAGGCCGATCGCGAGGCCGCCGATGAAGAAAAAGATTGTGATGGACAAGGCATAGAGGATCGCGATCCGCTTGTGATCCGTAGTCAGGAGCCACGACAGCACCGTGTGGCCTTCGTCGAGATAGCTGGTCGGCGCCGGTTGCTGGGCAGGCGCATACGGCAATGTCATCTCGCTCATGGCGAAGCTCCTGGCCCTGGATCGGCCGATTGACGGCTGAGCGACTTGATGTAGGCGACCAGCGATATGACTTGGCCCGGGCTAACGAAGCCGCTGAAATTGGGCATCAAGGGCGGAAAGCCCGCCACCCTGTTCTTGTCGGGCAGCAGAATACAGTCGCGCAAATAGGCTTCGTCGGCGGTGATGGTTCGGCCGTCGGCAAGCTGCACCGCGCTGCCATAGATGCCGCCGAGGTCCGGGGCGTGGACCGTCGAGCCCGGCGTGTGGCAGCCGGAGCATCCCAGCGAACGGAACAGCGTCTCGCCCTGATGGGCGAGATCATCGCCCTCCGGCTGGGCCGCGTTCCAGCGTGAATAGTCCTCCGGCGTCATCACCACCAAGCGCCCCGCCATCACGGAATGATCAGTGCCGCAGAACTCCGCACAGGTGAGATGAAAAACGCCGGTCCTGATCGCGTTGAACGAGAGATAGGTGTAGCGGTCAGGCAAGATATCCTGTTTGAGCCTGAGCGCCGGGAGATAGAGGTCGTGGATCACGTCCTGCGAGGTCATGATCAGTCGCACATTGGTATGGGCCGGCACATGCAGCTCGTCGATCTCGCGCGCGCCGCTCGGATGCTGGATGCGCCACATCCACTGCTTGGCGACGACGTGGATTTCGAGCGCGTCCTTCGGCGTCGCCAGGGCGGCCAGCTGGTCGGAAGCCGCCCACCAGAACAGGAACAGAAAGGTGAAGAACGTCGCCGCCGTCCAGCCGATCTCGATTTCCCGGCTGCTCCGCTCGGGAGTCTCGCCGCGCGGCGCCCGCGACCCCTTGTGGTAGCGGATCATGAAGAACGAGATCAACCCCGCGATCACGACGACCACCACCGCTGATATCACCGACAGCAGCGCGAACAGCGCATCGACATGAGCGGCATAGTCGGAAGCGGCAGTGGTGAATTCAGCGAGCTTCATGATCTCAGGCCCCGCCTTTCCCGCATTGCCATCAGCGAAATGCCGCCCAGGAGAGCGAGAAGCGTGAGGCCCGCCGCGAATGCAAGCATGCGCGTGATGCGCTCGGTGTAGATTCCCTTGACTGGATCGTAGCCGTAGCACAGCAGGTGGATGCGGTCGGCAAGCGTGCCCACGGCGCCCCGGCCCGCATCCACGATTGCCAAGCGCAGGTCCGAGCCGTCGAGGCCGAGCGGCGAGAGAACACGCCGTACCCTCCCCTCCGCATCGACGACATAGACCGCGGCCGGATGGGCATATTGATCGTGCTCGGCATCATAATAGTAGTGAAGGCCTACCGCCTGCGCGACGGAACGGATCGCCCCTTCGTCGCCGGTCAGGAAGACCGCAGCGCGACTGATCGGGCTGCCATCGTCCATGTGCTGTGCGCGCATCGCCTGCGCCGCCGCGAGCTTGTCGCGTGGATCGATCCCGATCACGACCAGACGATAATCGGCATCCGGCTTGAGACCGGACTTGGCAAGGCCGGCGCCGGTGAATTCCAGGACCGGACCGCACAGCATTCGACAGGTGTAATCCGCAAAGACGAGGACGCTCGGCAAGGAGCCGATAGCTTCGCGCAGGGTCAAGGCACGCCCGGTCTCATCGAGGAAGCCGAGGTCGAGCGGCAACGCCGCGTCAGGCGCAGGCGCCGCTTCGACCTTTTTGACCTCGGCCTCCACGAGGCCGGCATTGGTCGGCGCCGCTGCAGCGTAGGCGACACCGATCAAGAGCGCTGCGATGACGGGCCACTGTCTCATCTGCGCGGTTGCTCCGACGATTGGCTTGGAGCGCCCGGCGCGGCGGCACTCGCCCCCTTTTGCCGGATGGCCGCTCGTTCGGCGGCGGCGGTGGGCGGCGACAGCGCGGCCTGCGGCGACGACAGCAGCGGCTCATAGGCATCGGCGCCCTTCTGCGCAAGCAATTGCATGGCGCGCTCGATCGGCACCTCGACCATGGAGTGCTGGCTGTCGGCCCACCGCCAGGCTTCGAGCTTGTTGTTCTGCGCATTGGTGATGCGCCGCAACTCCTCGCTTTCGCCGGTGTCGACGCGAGGTTGCGGGAACGCCTGAGGGGCCGGCAAGGGCCTGGAAGGCACGACATCGCGATAGATGCCGGAGAGGCCGCCGATCGCCAGCGCCAGCAGGAGCAGCGAGCCGAATGCCGACCAACCCACAAAGGCCATTCCGACATTCGGCGATTCCGGAACGTACTGAATATGATGCTCTTCACCGGACATCGAGCGGCTCCCGCCCAAGCGACGCCGGCCGGCGCGCCAGGAAAGATGCGACGGCGACGATCATAAGACCGATGCCAATGATGGACAGCAGCGCCGGCACGAGGGTGACCGCGCCCGTCGGCGCCGCGACGAGATAGGCATCATAGGCAACGATGCCTATCAGCGTGACGGCGCCGACGACCCGAAGCGGCCGGAGCCGGTTGCGAAACCGGTGCTGGATCAGGGCGAGTGTCGGGATCACGGCGCCGAGCCCGAAGGCCGCGATCGCCAATGCGATCCAGGGAAAGCGCTCACGTGCGACGAACCAGGATACTTCGCGCGGGATGTCGCCATACCAGATGACGAGCACCGCCATGAAATCGATGTAGGTGATGCCAAGCACCGTCGCCAGCAGCAGCGCGCCGACGTCGCCGACGGCCGGATCGGTTTCGGCCGCCGGCATCCGCACCACGGTCCAGGCCAGCGCAGCGACCAGCGAGGAAATGGCAACGCTGGCCCCGAACGAAGATGACGTGAACGGCGCCTCGATCGAGAGATACCAATCGATCGATACGCTGCTCACCACCACGGCGTGGAATACGAGCCCCAGCGCCGCCAATAGCTGTCCGCGCCCGCCGCTCGTGCGTGGAAGTAAGAACGCCAGGGCCGACCAGCCGGCGAAGGCCACCAGCGAGCGCACAACGAAGGCGGGACGATTGAGATAGAGCGACAGAACGTCGGGCTTTACCGAGGGCGGATGCTGCGCCCAGGGATAAAGCGCCGGAATCGCGACGAACAGCGGCACGGCAAGCAGAAAAAGCAGCGGCACGGCCGCGGCACACGGCTCGAGGACGGGTGCTGCAACTTCACCCCAGCCTCCGGCAGTGAGGCGGTGGATCATGATCAGCGAGAGGCTCCCCACCAGGATCTGCGTCCAAAAAACGAAACCGACGAGCCATCCCGCTGCGGCGGCGTTTGGATCGACGATCGCGCACAGGACGATGCCGGCCAGCGCCGCGGCGGCCGCGATGAGCGCTGCGATTCGATCACGTGCCGAGGTCATCTGATATGCTCCTCCGCATCGGGTATCTCGGCGATCTCAGCGCGCCGTGACAATTGCAGGGCGCGGATATAGGCCGCGATCGCCCAGCGATCATGCGGCGGAACGCGATCCGCATAGGAGAACATGACGCCATAGCCGTCGGTCATCACGTCGAAGAAATGCTGCGCCGGAGCGGCAAGCAGGCGATCGATATGATAGGAAGGTGGCGCCGGAAATCCATGCATGACGATGACGCCGTCACCATCCCCGGCGAGGCCGTGACAGGGCCCGCAGAAGATGTCGTAACGCTCCCGCCCCCGCGCGAGCAACGCATCGCTGACCGGCGGCGGGTTTTTGGCCAAGGCGGCGCGCTCGACATCGCCCTGCGCGACGACGCCGGCCGGGAGCGGTCGCGCCGTCGTGCCGTCCGGCCACAGCGCGGTGGGCGAATAGGTCGCAAGCTTGCGCTGTTCCGTCATGCTGACATCGCAGCCGGCCAGCAGACAGCCGATGGCCAAAGTCGTCGTCAGCCAAGTCGCGCGCGTCATCGCTCGACCTCCCGCACCGAGATTGCGCCAAGCCTCACGAGCGTTGCCACCGCGGCCGATCGTCCCTCATCTTCCTGCGGCAATTCGACCGCCAGCAGGAAGCGGTCCTGGCTGGCTCTTGCCATCCCGTCGACGGCGAACAGGGGATCGCTGAGGTTCGGCAGTCCCGTTTCAACAAGGAACGTTGCGAATCCGCAAGCCCCGGCGAGAAGGATGCCGGTCGCGAAGGGGACCAGCATGAAGGCGGGCCATGCATCGAGCGGCCTGCCGCCACTGTTATAGGGATAGTCGATGACGGCGGAATAATATTCGAGGCCATAAGCCAGCGCCGCCATCAGAATGCCGCCGGCGAACATCGCCGGCCGTACCCTGCTCTCTCGATGATCGAGCGCGAGCGACAACTCTTCGACGGGAAAAGGCGTGTAGGCATCGACCACGCGGCAGCGCACGTCGCGCGCACGGCGTGCGGCCTCGACGAGGTGCCGCTGGTCGGCGAACTCGGCGAGAACGCGGGTCATGGCCGATTCCCTTCCGCAACGAGCTTTCTCGTCTCATGCATCGAAACCACGGGAATGAGGCGGACGAAGACCAGAAACATCAGGGCGAACGGGCCGAGCGAGCCGAAGGTGATCATCCAGTCCCAGAGAGTCGGGAAAAACACGCGCCATGCGCTCGGCATATAGTCGTGGGAGAGCGTATTCCAGATGATCAGGATGCGCTCCAGCCACATGCCGATGTTGATGATAACGGCAATGATGAACACGGCAATGACGCTGCGGCGGACGGCGGCCCACCAGAACGCCTGCGGTATCACCACGTTGCAGAGCAGGAGCGCCCAGAACATCGGCGCGTAGTGGCCCGCGAATTCGAACATCACCAGGCTGCGATCTGCACGCTCGCCGCCATACCACGCATTGAACCATTCGGTAGCGTAGGACAGCCCCATGATGATCGAAGCCGCCAGCATGACCTTCGCCATCACATCGAAATGCGCCGTGGTGATCAGTCCATGCATGCGGAAGCCCCACCGCACCAGCGCGGCGAGGCAGGCGACCATGGCAAAGCCGGAATACATCGCGCCGACCACGAAGTAGGGCGGGAAAATCGTCTCCTGCCAGCCGGGCATCAGGCTGGCGGCAAAATCCATGCCGACCACGCTGTGCAGCGATACCACCAGCGGGACGCCGAGGCAGGCGAGCGCGAGATGAAGCCGCTCATAGACCTGCCACTGTCGCGACGAGCCGCACCAGCCAAGCGCCAGCGCGCCGTAGATCAGCGCCGGCGGCTTCGTCCTTGCACGATCCCGCAGGGCGGCGAAATCGGGAATCAGGCCGACATACCAGAACAGGATCGAGAACAGGATGTAGCTTACGATCGCCCAGAAATCCCAGATCAGGGCGCTGCGCCACTGCGGCCAAAGATGCATCGTGTTCGGATAGGGCGTGAGCCAGTAGAAATAGAGCGGCCGTCCAAGATGGATGATCGGAAAGATTCCGGCGATCGTGGCCGCGAACAGCGTCATGGCTTCGGCGAACCGGTTGGTCGACGCCCGCCATTTCTGGCGCATCAGCAGCAGCATCGAGGAGATCAGGGTTCCCGCGTTGCCGATGCCGATCCACCAGACGTAGTCGGCAATGGCGACACCCCAGACAACGGTCGAGTTCACGCCCCAGATGCCGATGCCGCGGGAGAAGATCAGAAAGATCGTGAGAAGAAACGCCAATGTCGCCACCAGGCTCACGCCGAAACCCACCCACCACGCGCGCCAGCTCCAACCCGATGACGCCAATAGCGGCGCCACCACGATGGCGTTGACGGCTTCCAGGCTGCGCGCCTCCGGCAGCGTCCATCGCTCCGGCTCGGCTGCCCGCTCCGCCTGGATGGTCATCATCAGCGTCATGAGGGCGCCTTGCCATAATCCGGGTTGGGATTTTGCAGGCGCGCCAGATAGGTCGTCCGCGGACGCGTGCCGAGCTTGCCCAATAACGAATAGCTTCTCGGATCAGCGCGCAGCGCGTTGACGCGCGAGCTCGGATCCGACAGGACGCCGAACTCGATCGCCCTTGTCGGGCACGCCGCCTGGCAGGCGGTAACCACCTCAGCTTCCCGAATGCTCCGGCCTTGCTTTTCGGCGGTGCGCCGGGCGACGCTGATCCGTTGAACGCAGTAGGTGCATTTCTCCATCACGCCGCGGCTGCGGACCGTGACGTTCGGATTGAATACGGCTTTGCCGATATCCTCGCCGAGATTGCCGTACTCCTGACCGTCGGCGTAGCCGAAGAAATTGAAGCGCCGGACCTTGTATGGACAGTTCGACTCGCAGAAGCGCGTGCCGACGCAGCGGTTATAGACCTGCAGATTGAGCCCCTCGCTGTCGTGGATCGACGCCGCCACCGGACAGACGGGCTCGCATGGGGCATGCTCGCAATGCATGCAGGGCGTCGGCGAAAAGCCGGGACGCTCGTCAACCACATAGTGGTCGATGCGCAGCCAATGCATGTCTCGGCCCACGGCGATTTCGTCGGGACCGACAATCGGGACGTTGTTCTCGGCCTGACATGCCACGACGCAGGCGTTGCAGCCGATGCAGGCCGAGGTATCGACCGCCATGGCCCATTCATACGTATCGTTTTGCGGAGCCGGATAGAGCGTCGGCGGGTCGGCGCCCGGGCGGTCGAAATGGAAATGGCCGCCCGCGAGGTCCGCCAGCGTCAGGCGCGGCTGCAGTTCGCTCGCCTCGCCTTCCAGCTCAAAGAAATGCTGCGTGCGCAGCAACTTTTGCCGACGCCCGGACTTGGCGATATTCACCTCTCCGACCAGCCACGGCGAATCCGCGTCGCGGATCGGATAGGCGTCGAAGCCGATACCGGTCCCGATCGACCCGGCATTCTTGCGGCCGTAACCCAGCGTTGTCGACAGCACCCCCGCCGCCTGGCCCTTGCGCACCGATACTGGCGCCTCAAGGATGATTTCGCCGCGCCTGAGCTGCACCACGTCGCCGTCATTCAACCCCAACCTGTGCGCGTCGGTCTCCGCGACATGCAACGCATTGCCCCAGACTTGGCTGGTGAACGGTTTTGGGCATTCCTGCAACCAGGCATTGTTGGCCATGCCGCCATCGAACACGGAAGGATCGGGGGAAAGCGCGAGCGTAAAACCTGCCGCGGCAACGGGCGGGGCCATCTTTGGAAGGTTGGCCGGCGGCAGCGAGATTTTTTCAGAGGCGGAATTGGCAAGGACTCCGTCATTCAGCGTCTGACGCCACCAGTCCTCGAGGTCCTCGTCGCCCACGGCCGAGCGCCACTGGTTGCGAACGACATCGAGTGTGGACGAGCTAGCCTCGCCCTGCAGCATCGTCAAGATTTGATGCGGATCGCGGCTGTCATAGAGCGGACGGATGAGGGGCTGGATGACGCTTGCCGTGCCATCAAAGCTCCGGATGTCGGACCAGCCTTCCAGCACATGCGTCAGCGGAAGGTGCCATGTGCAGCGCTCCGCGGTCTCATCGCGGTAGCCGCCGAGATGGGCGGTGAACGGTATCGCCGCAACGGCGTCGCCAAGTCGCAAAGCGCCGGGCGCGTCATAGACGGGGTTGGCGCCGATGACGAGCAATGTATCGACGCGCCGATCGTGAGCGTCGGAGGCGAAGTGCTGCAAGGATTCGATATGCCCCTCGGTCAGGGCATCGACCGGCGCGATGAAATCCACCGGGGCCTGCAACTGCGCATTGATCCAGTGGCAAAGCGCATGGAGTACGGCCGGCTGCCGCGGTCCAGCCAGCACCAATGCCGCGCCGCGCCGGGCCTTCAGATCGGCCGCGGCGGCGGCGACGAACTCTTTCGCCTCGTCCGGCAGGTCGGCCGGCGCCAGTGCGGCCCCCATCGCACGCGCCACCTCGATCGCTACGCCACCAATCAATTCGGGCCGCAAGGCCACGCGGTGGTCGGCCAGCGCTCCGGTCAGGCTCCAATCCGGCTCGGCCGAATAGATGCGCAGCGAGTCGTTTGCCGCATGGGCGCGGCGGGCATCGACAATCTGGCGCGCCGAGCGAATCTGTTCGGGGCCGAAGCCGACGGGATCGGCGTCGAGCGCCAGCATGACGCGCGCATCTGTAAAACGCGGCAGCGCCGTCGCGGGGCGCCCGAACGCCTGCGTTGCACCACCGCGAACGGCGTCGTCATCGATCGGCTCGTAGCGATACCATCTTGACTGCGGCATCGACTGCTTCAGCGTGCCGAGTTGAGCGATCAGGCTGGGCGAGGTGATACGCCCGGTCAGGATCGCCAATCCTTCGCCCTGCCGCGCGCGGAGCCGATCGAGCCGGGGACGCAGCGCGGCCTCGAACGCACTCCACGACTGAATCCGCTTGTCGCTGTAGGGTGCCTTCGAGCGATCGGGATCATAGAGCGACAGCACGGTCGCCTCGCCATAGACGTCGGTCGAGCCGAGGCTCGCCGGATGACGCGGATTGCCGTCGATCTTGATCGGACGGCCTTCGATCGAGGTAACGATGACGCCGCGTCCATACCCGGCAAGCGGCAAGGCGCTCGCAAACCGCAGCGGCAGGCCGGGCGTTTCCCGCTCGGGCATCTGCACATAGGGCACGACCTCCTCCGGCGGGCGACCGCAGGACGCCAGCGTGGCTGCGACACCACCCATGAACAATTTCAGAGCAGAGCGGCGGTCCATTGCGGGATCGCGCAAATGCCGGTCATGAAGGAAGGGACGAGAGCTTTTCATCACGTGCTTACCGGTGACAGATCGAGCAGTCGGTCAGATGCTGGTTGTCGAGATATTGATGCGCGAGGATCACTCCGCGCTCGGCCTGGTCGTCGGGAAATTTCCAGTGCGGATCGAACACCGCGGCGGCAGGCCGCAGGTTCGGAGCGGGATTGCGATGACAATCGAGGCACCAGCCCATGGTCAGCGGAGCCGCCTGTCGCAGCAGCGGCATGCTCGCAACGTCGCCGTGGCAGGTCGTGCATCCGATGCCCTTTGCGATGTGAATGGAGTGGTCGAAATAGACGTACGCGGGCAACCGGTTGACCTTGTTCCAGTAAATCGGCCGGTTCTCGGCAAGGCTCTGACGGATGGGCGCAAGCATCGCCGCTTGCGTGTAGAGCTGGGAATGACATGTCATGCAGGTGTGGGTCGGCGGAATGCCCGCGACGGGCGATGTTTCGACGCCGGTGTGGCAGTAGCGGCAGTCGAGACCGAGGCCGCCGACATGATGCGCATGGCTAAAGGGTACGGGCTGATCGAGCGTCATCTCTTCACCCGTGACATGCTCTGAAGCCGACACCCAGTAAGCGAGACCGATGGCGAGAAAGGGCAGGACGACGATCGAAATCAGAACGCTGCGCGCGACCGTATCCGCGCGAGGTCGGAATAGATGCGGCATGCATTCTCTCACCGCCGCCAGACCGGGCCCGGCATGGCGTCAACAGCCCGGGAACCAAACGCGATCACGAAACCATTGTTCCTAGCCGCGGCCTGCTTGGCCCCGCCGCTTTCCTCATGACGAAAGTCTAGGCGGCGTGAGTTGAACTTAATCTCGCGGCCGGGAACATCACCAATTCGCTGCCGTTTGCTAAAGCACGCCAGCCAACCTCCGTGGCTATCCATCCGTTCAGCGAAGGGCAAGCTCATGGCACAGACCGTCGGCGACTTCATTGTCAATCGTTTGCATGATTGGGGCGTGCGAAAAATCTTCGGCTATCCCGGAGACGGCATCAACGGCGTGTTCGGTGCGCTCAACCGCGCCAAGGGCAAGATCGAGTTTATCCAGGCGCGGCACGAGGAGATGGCGGCGTTCATGGCCTCGGCCTATGCCAAGTTCACCGGCAGGCTCGGCGTCTGCATCGCGACTTCCGGTCCCGGCGCGTCTCATCTCATTACCGGTCTGTACGATGCCCGGCTCGACCACATGCCGGTGCTTGCGATCGCGGGCCAACAGGCGCGGACGGCAATCGGCGGGCACTACCAGCAGGAGGTCGACCTGCCGTCAATGTTCAAGGACGTGGCCGGCGCCTTCGTGCAACAGGCCTCGGCCCCCGCGCAGGTGCGGCATTTGGTCGACCGCTCGATCCGCACGGCGCTCGGGGAACGGCGGGTCACGGCGATCGTCCTTCCGAACGACCTGCAGGAGATGCCCTACGAGGAGCCGCCGCGGTCTCATGGCACAATTCATTCCGGAGTCGGATTTAACAGGCCGAAGGTCGTTCCTTACGAGGCTGATCTTCGCAAGGCTGCGGACATTCTCAACGAAGGCAAGAAGGTCGCCATGCTGGTCGGCGCCGGCGCGCTCGGCGCGACCGACGAGGTTATCGCCGTCGCCGACAAACTTGGCGCTGGCGCGGCGAAAGCGCTGCTTGGAAAGGCCGTCCTTCCCGACGATCTGCCCTGGGTGACGGGCGCCATCGGCATGCTTGGAACCGAGCCCAGCTACGACCTGATGATGGAATGCGACACGCTGTTGATGATCGGATCGGGATTTCCCTATTCCGAGTTTCTTCCGAAGGAAGGACAGGCCCGCGGCGTTCAGATCGATATCGCTCCCGACATGCTTTCGTTGCGTTACCCGATGGAAGTCAATCTCGTTGGCGATGTGGCCGAAACGCTGAAGGCGCTGCTGCCGCTGCTTGAAACCAAGGGCGACGGCGCCTGGCGCAAACGGATCGCAGCAAACCTGAAGCAATGGTGGAAGACGCTTGAAGACCGCGCCATGCAGCCGGCCAAACCGGTGAACCCGCAGCGCATCACCTGGGAGCTGTCGCCCCGCCTGCCGGACCGCGTCATTTTGACCAGCGATTCCGGATCCTGCGCCAACTGGTACGCCCGCGACCTCAAAATCCGGCGCGGCATGATGGCCTCGCTTTCCGGCGGTCTCGCCTCCATGGGCGCGGCCGTTCCCTACGCGATCGCGGCGAAATTTGCCCATCCCGACCGGCCGGTCATCGCGCTGGTCGGCGACGGCGCGATGCAGATGAACAACATGGCCGAGCTCATCACGGTGGCGAAATACTGGAGGAAATGGATCGATCACCGTTGGATCGTCTGCGTCCTGAACAATGAGGACCTGAACCAGGTGACCTGGGAGCAGCGCGTCATGGAGGGCGATCCCAAGTTCAACGCCTCGCAAGAGATCCCCGACGTTCCCTACCACCGTTTCGCGGAGCTGATCGGCCTCAAGGGCATCTTTGTCGACCGTCCCGAGGGGCTTGGGGCGGCCTGGGACGAAGCACTGGCCGCTGATCGTCCGGTCGTCCTCGAGGTCAAGACCGATCCGGAGGTGCCGCCATTGCCGCCGCATATCACCCTGCAGCAGGCGAAAAAATTCACCGAGAGCTTGCTCAAGGGCGATCCGCGCGAAGGCAGCGTCATCGCCGGAGCAGCCCGTCAGGTTCTGGAGTCGGTTCTGCCCGGCGGAGATCGGGACAATCGCTGATGGGCACGGCGCGGCAACGATCGACAAGGTCTGCGCCGCGGCCTACCGAAATCCGACCCCAATTTGTGGCTTTGCGGCGGCCAGGTGTTTCCTACCGTGGGCCGCGTGAACCCATCGCTGACGATCCAGGCGATCGGCGGCTCGGATCAGCGCGATGGCACCGAAGCGAGTTGTGAATCGGCACTTTGCAGGACTATCTTCTTGATGTCCGGCGTCTGGCCGCGGCAGCTCCGGCCGCGAAACACAGTGCCGCGCCGATGAAGACGCTGGCTGAACGCGCCAATTCGCCCTCCACCAGCAGCGCATGCAGCGACGAGCCCGCGCTGAACGAGCCGCGGGTGCGATGCAGGGCGGTGACCGGATGATCCAGATTGTCCTCGCGTCCGATGACAAGCGGCGTGCTTGTCTGTTGGCCCGCAACGGCCTTCCGCGCCAGGTAGCGATCGAGATAGGCAGGCGCGATGCTATTGCCGAGGATCGTGAGTATCGTTTGCAGGCCAAGCCAATATTCGCGCGATGTTCCCTGAGCCACGCGAAAAACCGCGTCGGCCACGACCTCCGGCTCGATGGGCACGCCCATCGGCCGCGGCGCGCGCGGAATGTGTGCCCGCGCCCAATCGAATTGCGGCGTGTTGACGGCCGGCAGCTCGACGATGCTGACCGTGACCGGCGATTTTTCGTGGAGCAGCTCCGCCCGCAGCGAATCCGTGAAGCCGCGCATCGCGTGCTTGGCGCCGCAATAGGCCGCCTGCAGCGGAATGCCGCGATAGGCCAGCGCGGATCCGATCTGGATGATGCGGCCCCGGCGGCGCGGCCGCATCGATTTCAACGCCGCCATGGTGCCGTACACGAAGCCGAAATAGGTGACTTCCGTCACCCGGCGGAATTCGGCGGGATCGATGTCCGCCACGGCCGAGAACACGGTTTCCATGGCGTCGTTGATCCAGATATCGATGAAACCAAGCTTCCGCTCGAGCTGATCGGCGGCAGCGAACACTGCCGCGGCATCCGACACGTCGACCGCCTGCCACTCGACTTCCCTGGCCCCGGACCCCTGCAGCTCGCGCTTGACATCCGCCAACGCGGCTTGATCGCGCGCCATGAGACCGATGCGATCGCCCTCGCGTGCGAAGCGATGGGCGATCGCCCGGCCGATCCCGGCGGAAGCGCCGGTGATGATGACGGTACGTGCGGAATGCCTCACTCGACGCACCGGAAAATCATGTGTGATCGAATTGATGCGTTCGGCTCGACTCCGCATCGATCAGGGTAGCGCCCGCCTGCCCGGTCATCGAGCGCGCCGCGCGATCCATCCGCGTCACGACCGGCATCTGCAGCACGGTTGCCCGCTGCCCGGGACGAAGGTCCGTAAGTAGAACGGTTTGGCCGTTCGGAAACTCGATGGCGTCGTGGTGCGTCGCCGCATGCTCGGTGTTCACCTGCCTGAAGCGCGCCAGCCGTCCGCAGGGCTGCCTCTTCTGGAATAGCCCAAAGAAAGGACGGCGCCATGCGACGTCATTCTCGAACGCAAGTTCGGTGCCTGGCAGCAGGCAGACCGCCACCGACGGCTCGTTGACGGCAGCGAAACCGCGGGTGGTGGTGCCTGGAAACGACGTGGTTACCAGGTTGTCGCCGGCTTTGGCTGCTCGGGACAATACTGAGTGAAGGCTGTAGTCGCACATGGAGGCCTCTTTTCGGATGCTCATCGCCCCGCCCGCACTCGCCCAACTTTCTGCCGATGTTCGTTGTTCCAACCGAAGTTTCGTGGCTGCGCGTCGAACATCTGCCGGTCGGGCGCGTTGCCCGTTGTTCCTTTGTCTGGATGCGCCCGAGCAATTTATAATGGTCCGTGCAGCCATCGTTAGAATTGTCTGCGCCTGCGCCCGCTTTCACTGGACCGTGATCGGCGGCGGAGCAGCGTTGATGGCGCTAGCCGCCGTCTTCGATGTGACGCGGTTCTCGATCAATACCGACGTCGAGAGATTGATCTCGCAGGATCTGCCCTGGCACGCGCGGCAGATCGCGCTCACCAAGGCATTTCCGCAGAAGGGCGTTTCCGCGGTCATTACCGCGCCAACTCCCGAAAACGCCGAGCAAGCGGCAAATGAGCTTGCGCAGGCGCTGAAAAAGAATCCAAGGCTGTTTTTGAAGGTCGTGCAGCCCGACAGCGGGGATTTCTTCGATCGCAACCAGTTGCTGCTGGCTTCCGCCTCCGATGTCAGCCGGACCATCGCGGGGCTGACCCAGGCAGAACCGCTGCTGGGCCAGCTCTCGCACGATCCCAGTCTTCGCGGCGTCATGAACGTTCTATCCTTCGCGGCAAGCCAGGTGCGGCAAGGCCGCATCAAGCTCGAACAGCTGAACTGGCCGCTAACGCTCGGCAGCGAAACCCTGGATGACGTCCTGGGCGGCAGGCCGGCCGCCTTCTCCTGGAAGGAGCTGCTTCAGGGTCACCATTCACCGGCGGAGCAGCGGCGGCACTTCCTGGAAATCGAGCCGCATCTCGACTTCGCCAAGCTCCAGCCGGGAGCGGCGGCCGACCAGGGCATTCATCAGAGCGCGGCGCAACTCGGTCTTCAGCAGAAATTCGGCGCCACGGTGAGGCTGACCGGCCAGGTTCCGATGGATGACCAACAGTTTTCCGTCATACGAGACAGTGCGCTGCGCGACACCCTCACAGCCGCGCTGGGTGTCCTGGTCGCATTGTGGCTGGCGCTGCGGTCCTGGAAGATCATCGCTGCGGTGTTCTTCAGCCTGGTGGTGGGACTTGCGACGACAGCGGCCCTTGGCCTTGCGATGGTGGGTTCGTTCAATCTGATTTCGATCGCGTTCTTCGTGCTGTTCGTGGGCCTCGGCGTCGATTTCGGCATCCAGTTCAGCGTACGGTACCGCGCCGAACGGCACGACCAGGGTACATTGCATCGGGCGCTGCAGAGCACCGCGGAAAAGGTCGGCAGCCCTCTCGCGCTTGCCGCAGCCGCTACTGCCGTGGGCTTCTTTGCCTTCCTGCCGACGAGCTATAGCGGTCTTTCGGAACTCGGGCTGATCGCCGGCTGCGGCATGTTGATCGCTTTCGCCTGCAGCCTCACGCTGGTGCCGGCGATGCTGGCCTTGCTCAATCCGCCGGGCGAGGCGGCCCCGCTCGGGTTCAGATTCCTCGCACCGCTGGATAATCTGCTCCAGCGCCACCGCATCGCCGTCGTGGTCGCGACCATCGGGATCGTCGTCGCGGCCTCTCCGCTGCTGCTGCAGCTGCCATTCGATTTCAATCCCGTCGACCTGCAGAGCCCGAACTCGCCTGCCGTGGTGACGTATCGGCAATTGCAGAAGGATCCCGAAACCAGCGCCAGCGACGCCGAGATATTGGCAGCCTCGATCCAGCAGGCCGATGCGGCGGCAAAGCGCCTCGGCGACCTTCCTCAGGTGTCGCGCACCGTCACCGTGAACAACTATGTTCCCGGAGATCAAGACGCCAAGATCGCCCAATTGAAATCGGCCTCGGGGAAGCTTCGCGCGGCGCTCGATGCCGGCAATCAACCCGCTCCAAGCGACGAACAGACCGTTGCTTCGATCAGGAACGCGGCGAAAGCCTTGTCGGAAGCAGCCGGCAACCAGCAAGGCGCAGCCGCGGGTATTGCAAGGAACGTGTCCGCCCTGCTGACACGCCTGGCCGAAGCAGAAGCCGGCCTGCGGCAGAACGCGGAAGCCGCCGTGGTTACGCCACTGCTCTTTGACCTTGACCAGTTGCGCGGCAGCCTGTCGCCTCAGCCTATCAGCATTGCCAATCTTCCGCCCGACCTGCTCAGCGACTGGGTGCTGCCCGACGGCAGGGCACGCGTCGAGGCGCTGCCCAAGGGCGATCCAAACGACTCCCAGGTGCTGGAGGAATTTGCCGCCGCCGTTCTCAAGGCCGAACCCTCGGCGACCGGCACGGCGATCACCTATTACGAAGGCGGAAGAACCGTCACGAGGGCATTCATCGAAGCCGGCGCATTTGCCCTTGTCGCGATTTCGATCCTGCTGTTTGTCACCCTTGGGCGGGTGGTAGACGTGTTGCTCACGCTCGTCCCGCTCCTGCTCGCCGGCGCCGTCACGCTCGAGATCTGCGTCCTCGATGGGCTCGCACTGAATTTCGCCAACATCATCGCCCTGCCCCTGTTGTTGGGCGTCGGCGTCGCCTTCAAGATCTACTACATCATGGCCTGGCGGGCCGGTAAGACGGGCCTGTTGCAGTCAGCCCTGACGCGCGCGGTAGTCTTCAGCGCCATGACCAACGCCATCGCGTTCGGCAGCATGTGGGCATCGAACTATCCCGGCATGTCCAGCATGGGAAAACTGATGGCGCTCGCGCTGCTATGCACCATGGGCGCCGCGGTGCTGTTCCAGCCGGTGCTGATGGGACCGCCGCGTCAAATCAGCGATTACGGGGAGACCAGGGCTGACCTCTCGGAGGCGGCGGAGTGACGGCATCTCCGCTTTCCCCAATGGCGAATTAGGAACCCTGACTCGTCAGCCAAGTTCGCTAGATTGCTCCGAAGAACAGAAAACACAAAGCCAGGAGGTTCGGCCATGTCAGCCTGGTTCAACAATGCACCGCCGCTCCTGCTCGAGGAATCGGTCAAGATCGCGGTCGACTTTCTCGAGCGAACCGGAGAGGTCGACGATATCGGCGAGACCTGCCAATTTCTCGTCGACAAGGTCGGTTTCATGATCGAGCAAGGACAGCGCAACCGGCTGCTATTGGCCAACCGCGCCATTGCAGCGTATCAGCGCTATCGGAAAGCGCGAACCCTCGAATTGTCGCTGGTTTCGTGAAACAGGAAACGAGCCCGGCGAACGGCGGGTTTTTCGCGCCGTGAGCGAGGGCGTCTCTTTCATTGGGAGAGCCTGATGTACGCATTGTTTGAGGGTGACAGGCAGATCGGAAGTCCCTTCCGCACCGAGAAGGAGGTCTGGGAGGCGGCGCTGATAGAAGGCCTGGTTACGGATGTTCCCGTCGCCGACGAGCAGGGCGGCCAGATCCTTCCGTCCGGATATCACGTCGAGCGCCTCGAGGCCGTTCACAATCCAGGGTCGGATGGGAAAGCCTCCTGCTGAGCGTGCTTGTCAACAGCGAACTCAATCATGATGCCGCGACCGCCTGACGGCAGAATATTTGGAACGGGCACGGCGGCCGCAGCTTGATTTCATGTCTCTAACACACAAGAGGAACAGCAGATGAAGCTCACCGCAATCGGTTTGGCGACAGCATTGATGCTCGCGGGCACGGCCGCCTTCGCACAGGGTGGCGGAGGTGGAGGGGGAGCCGGCGGAGGCGCTGGTGGAGGAGCCGGCGGCGCGGCCGGCGCGGGCGCCGGCACCTCAGGTGGCGGAGCCGGCATGAGCGGCTCGTCTTCCACTTCGTCAAACGGGACGGCCGGCACCGGAACGACCGGAACGGGAAGTGGCGCTTCCAGCAATAGCGCAGGAAGCGCGGCGGCTGGCGCCAACAGCCTGCAAAACCCGTCGGGAAACTCCCTCCTGAACAACAATACGCCTGGAATGGGCGCGCCAAACGCGCCTTCTTCCGGCACCAGGCATTAGGGCTGGAAAAGCCCCGCCTCTGGGCGGGGCTTTTCTCTTTATCTGGCCGGCGAACTTCAACGCCGAATATCTCTCATTTAGCGGAGATCGGAATCTCGCCGCCCTCGATGATCTCGGGGACCACATCCTTGACGATGCGCACCGGGACGGACTTCGCCGCAGGCACCTTGCTGCCTTCGGCATAGTGCCACAGCGGAACGAGCACGTTGCATTCCGGATAGTAGCCCGCAATGCTCCTGCGCGGGATGTCGTAGGCCACGACCTGCAGCTCGCTCAGCGTTCGCTCCACCCCATCGTCTGCTTCGGTCGACACCGTCACGGTGTCGCCCTGCTTCAGTCCCTCGGCGTCCATGTCGGCGGGGTTCATGAACACGACGTAGCGGCCGCCCACAATTCCGCGGAAGCGGTCGTCTTCGGTGTAAATGGTCGTGTTGAATTGGCCGTCGGCCCGCAGGGTCATCAGCTCATAGATGTCGTCGTGCTCCGGCGGCGGAACAAACGCCGATTTGGGAACGGTGAAATTGGCCTTGCCGTTCGGCGTCTTCCACTTCCGCTCGCGCGCAGCCAGCGGACGCGGAAATCCGCCGGGCTCGAACATGCGGCGATTGAAATCCCTGAACTGGTCAGGGTAGGTACGCTCGATGGCATCACGAACCAGCGAGTAATCGGCGACCCACGCGTCCCAATCGATCTTCTGATTCGGTTTCAAGGTGGCTTTCGCAAGCCCGGCGATGATGGCCGGTTCCGAGCGGGCATTCTCCGGTACGGGCCTGCGCTGGCCGCGCGAGCCGTGGATGCAGGCGGTCGAATCCTCCATTGAAACGGCCTGGGGTCCACTCGTCTGCTCGTCGATCTCGATCCGGCCCAGGCATGGCAGAAGGTAGGTCACGTCTCCCGGCACGAGATGGCTGCGGTTGAGCTTTGTCGCGATCTGCACCGACAACCGCAGGCCCGACCAGGCGGGCTCCATCAGCGAACGTTCCGGCACGGCGCGCAAGAAGTTTCCGCCGAGGCTGACAAAGCCCCGCACGTCCCCTTTCAGGATGCCTTCGCAGGCGTCGACCGTCGACAGTCCGTCCCACCGCGGCGGCTCGAAGCCGTAGAGTTCGGCGAGCTTATCGAGCGGCACGAGCTTGGCTTTCTCCGAGATGCCGACGGTGCGCTGACCCTGCACGTTGGAATGGCCCCGGATCGGGGAAATTCCCGCGCCTGGTTT
The DNA here is from genome assembly GCA_019243075.1 of Bradyrhizobium sp. Classification (GTDB taxonomy): domain Bacteria; phylum Pseudomonadota; class Alphaproteobacteria; order Rhizobiales; family Xanthobacteraceae; genus Bradyrhizobium. Next base: position 4,213 of record JAFAUV010000380.1, on the reverse strand, counting down.
GCCGATGTTGCCACGCAGAAGCAACAGGTTGACGATCATCTTTGCGGTCTCGACCCCGTGCCTGTGCTGGGTCACCCCCATGCCGTAATTCGCAATCACGGCCTTCGCCGCCATATAGGCATCGGCAGCCTCGAATATCGCCTCGCGGCCGAGGCCCGACGCGCTCTCGATGTCGCTCCATTGCGCGTTCCGGCAGAACGTCGCGAAATCCTCGAACCCCGACGTGTGTTGCTCGATGAAGTCGACGTCGAGGACGCGCGGGCCACCTTTCGTCTTGGCGAGATCGTCCGCCTGGATCACACATTTGCAGATGCCGGCGATTGCTGCCGCATCCCCGCCAAGCCGCACCTGGTGATATTGCGAGCTGATACGGGTGCCTCCCACCACCATCTGAAGCGGATTTTGCGGGTTGGTGAAGCGCTCGAGCCCGCGCTCGCGCAGAGGATTGAATGTGACGATGGGCACCCCGCGCTGGGCCGCTTCCTGCAGGGGGTGCAGCATGCGGGGCGCGTTGGTCGTGGTGTTATGGCCGAAGAAGAAAATGCAATCGGTGCGCTCGAAATCCTCCAGCAATACCGTCCCCACCGGAACTCCGATCACTTCCGGCAACGCCACCGAGGTGGTTTCGTGGCACATGTTCGAGCTGTCGGGAAAGTTGCTGGTGCCGTACATTCGGCCGAATAGCTGATACATGTAACTGGCTTCCAGCGAAGCGCGCCCGGAGGTGTACATCACGACCGAGCGGGGATCGAGCGCGTTCAGTTCGGCTCCGATTTCCCGGAATGCCTCCTGCCATTCAACCGGCACATACTTGTCGCTGGCGAGGTCGTAGCGCATCGGCGTGCTCAGCCGTCCCTGCTCTTCCAGCTGGTGGTCGGACCAGGAGCGCAGCTCGGTCAGGGTATGTTGGGAAAAGAAGCCCGGCGTGACGGTCTTGCCGGTCACTTCCCAGGCGGTCGCCTTGGCGCCGTTCTCGCAGAACTCGAACGGACGAGGCTTTGCCGGCTTGGCCCACGAGCAACTCACGCACATGAACCCGCCCGGCTTGTTCTGCTTGAGCAGGATTTCGCTGCCGAGCATGGCGACCTCTTCCTGGCTCAGAATGTGAACGACGGCGCTGAGCGATCCCCAACCGCCGGCCGGCGCATTATACGGTTCGACCTTTGCTTTTTGCCTCATGGCGGGTCCTCTGACGAACGCCCCGGATGGAAAACCGGTGATGGCATTGCAAGTTCCTGGCCGTTGGGAACCTTGCTGCCGCTCGCGCGTCGATAAATGGTCGCAGGAAAGCAGCCATGCACGGCTCACAATTCGGCACACGCGATCGCGTTCATGCGCCCGACGCTTCGGTCAGAATGCCCCGGCTCACTTCGACGCGCATCCGCGACGAACGTGCGGTGGCGGAGGAATGTCCGGTTGCGCTCGTCTACGACGGAACGACCGTCGCCGTCCTGATGGCCAGCCCCGCCGATCTCGCTGATCTCGCCATCGGCTTCAGCCTGACCGAAGGCGTCGTGCGGGAGATCGGCGAAATCGAGGAGATGAATGTCGTCGCGGGCCCCGACGGCATCGAATTGCGGATGTGGTTGCGGGCCGATTCCGGGCGCCGGTTGAAGGAAAGGCGGCGGCATCTCGTTGGGCCTACCGGCTGTGGACTGTGCGGCATCGAAAGCTTGCAGGAAGCCAGACGGACCGGGCCAGCGGTCGCACGCGAGATATTTCTGACGCCTGGACAGATCGCGACGGCGGTCGAAGCCCTGGCGGCGTCCCAGCATCTCAATCGGCAGACGCGGGCCACCCACGCCGCAGGCTTTTTTGTCCCTGGCTGCGGCAGCATGATCGTCCGCGAGGACGTCGGCCGACATAATGCGCTCGACAAGCTTGCGGGCGCGCTGGCCGCCGCGAATGTTTTTGGCAGCACCGGCGCCGTCGTGCTCACCAGCCGGGTATCCGTGGAAATGGTCCAGAAGACCACGGCCCTGGGCGCTGCCATCATCATTGCCGTTTCGGCGCCGACTGCGCTTGCGATACGCACCGCCGAAACCAGCGGGGTCACGCTGGTCGGAATCGCGCGCGGGCGCGAGTTCGAGATTTTCAGCCATCCCGCAGGGATTGCACTTTATTGATAGGCCTGATTGCAAGGCCCATCGACCCGTCAGGAGCTGGACTGCTTCTCACCGGGCACGTTGATCTGCACCTCGTGACCCTCCCGGATCGCCAGCGAAGCCGCAGCGGCGAGCGATTCGAATGCCGATTCCTTTGTGGAATATTCCAGATTGACGACACCGTCGTGCCGGACCGCCCACTGCTTTCCCACGGGCACGATGTCATATCGAGCAAGTCCCATTGTGTGTCCTCCGCTAAACTACTTTCAACATGAATCTCTCTCTCCGCATTTCCCGCTCACCGCTCAGCTCATGCTTCCGGGCAAAAAGCAGCGAATCGATATTCCAACCGCACTCCTGAGGGGCCAGACCATGGTGCGGCCGGCGCGATTGGGCTCCTTGATGACCGCCTCGTCCGGTACATCGACCCACTCGCCATCGATCCGGACACGGAAGTGACCGTCTTTTGAATCCCAATCGGGATCGGAAACAGCAAACCCGTCGGCGTCGGAACAGCACAGGCCCTTGGCGCTCCGGAGATTGTCAAACCAGGGCTTCAGCGGGGAATTGGCGTATCGCCCGTCATCGCGCGCCGAGACCAAGCCGGCAGCGAGCAATGCGGGCATGGCAACCAGGATGGCGCGCAGGTTCCTCATGCCGCTGCAGAACGCTGCGGCGAAAGGGAGGGTTCCTAAGCGATTCCGAACGGGTATGGCGCGCGGCGCATCAGGGGCAAGCGCTCTGCCACAGATGAGGTCTTTTCGACGCAGCGCAGCAACATTATCACATGTTAGTTTTCGCCTCTCCGCCGGTTGCTACTCTCACATGTCCGCGATTCCCGTGGCAGGAGGACGGCGCATGGCAAATCTGGACGAGCGAACGCGGGCCAATCTGGACGTGGCCCTCGAAGAGGCATGCCGCGAGTTGCCCCATGGCGGCGACCATACCTTGAGAAAAAAGATCGCGCAGAAGCTGTTGCAGAGCGCCCGCAAGGGCGACACCACGCTGAACGGCCTCTCCGTCGTCGCGCGCACCGCGCTGCTCGAAGCCAGAAAGCAGACGAAATCAGCCTGATCCGCTTATCATCCCCCCAGCCACAGGCGGCCGCTCCCCTCGCTGCCAAACATTGGCGGCGTCGGGTATTTACCTAGGTTAGCGCGTCACCGATCGCCGCGCGCTAACATCGCCCCGTCGACCATAAGGATACGACGAGGGAATCATGGTGAAACGGCGCCGCCGCTTCAAGCAGACCACCACACTGGCCCAGCGCCTCACTCAGGAAGCAGGACGCTTGCGCGAACGCGCGGGACAATTGCCGCCCGGAACCGAGCAAAGCGCGCTTTGGCGCAAGCTCCGCCAGACGGAGACAGCCCTGCGCATCGATGCGCTGTTATCGTCGCCCGAACACGTTGCTCCCGGCCATGTGATGGCGTTGACGGACACAAACCGGAAGAAGCAATCAGCGACCTCATGATCGCGACCCTCACGGCTGCCCGGTGCCGCCTGCGGAGCCGTAGACCTGGCCGGTGGCATAGCTCGCATCGGCTGCCGCCAGCTGTACGTAGATGGAGGCGAGCTCGGCCGGCTGGCCCGGCCGCCCGAACGAGGACTGGCTGCCGAACTTCTCGACCTTCTCCATGGATGCGCCGCCCGACACCTGCAGCGGTGTCCAGATCGGGCCCGGCGCCACGCCGTTGACGCGAATGCCCTTGGAGGCGAGCTGCTTGGCGAGCGACTTCACATAGTTCATCGTCGCGGCCTTGGTCTGCGCATAGTCATAGAGATCCGGCGAGGGATCATAGGCCTGCTCGGACGTCGTACCGATAATGACGGAGCCGGGCTTGAGGTGCGGCAGCGCCGCCTTGATGATCCAGAACGGCGCATAGATGTTGGTCTTCATGGTCGCATCGAAATCATCGCTGGAGAGATCGAGGATGGATTGACGCGCCTGCTGCCTGCCGGCGTTGCTGACCACGATGTCGAGGCCGCCGAGGCCGGCCACCGCATCGGCGACGAGCTTCTGGCAGAACGCCTCGTCGCGGATGTCGCCAGGCAGCGCCACCGCGGTGCGGCCGGCGGCCTTGATCAGCGCGATCACCTCCTGCGCG
>JAFAUV010000217.1 GCA_019243075.1 Bradyrhizobium sp. | reverse complement strand
CTGGGCGGAAGCGACCAGGCTCTGCAGCGAGGTGATGCCGGTGTTGGCGGCCTGCAGCACCTGCACGCCGTTGCCGATCGAGTCGAGCAGGTTGCCGATGTCGCTGGCGCGGTTGTTCAGCGACTGCGCGGTGAAATAGTTGGTGGGGTTGTCGAGAGCAGAGTTGACCTTGTTGCCGGTGGCGAGGTCATTCTGGGTGGTGGCAAGCAGCGAAGCGGTCGACTGCAGCGAGAGCAGGTTCTGGCGGACTGACGCCGAAAGGGTGATGCCGGACATTTTTTCATACCTTTCTGGTGTGAAATACGGATACGCACGTTCCCGACCTTCTTGGTCAGGTGACCAGGCGACGGTCGTCCGAAGTGGCTAAGAAAGCATGAAGTTGCGCGCCGCCCGTGATTGCGGAATTAAGCAAAGCGCGTCCGATTTTGCCGCCCAGCCACCGGGCCCTGCGCAAAGCCCCTTGATCCGATTGACCATTTCTGTGTCGCGGGGCGCGTTTACCGGCCATTAACCTTGATCGGAAAGGATTGCCGGAAGCTGGCAAACGGGCACAGCACGTGCCCGCGGCCGCCCCATCTTCGCGTCTGCTGCAGTTGATCGCCGGCGTCAGAAGCGGCAACGGAGAACAAATATGGCCCTGAAAGTCGAGCTCAAGCCGCACGAACGGATCATCATCGGATCCTGCGTCGTCACCAACACCGACCAGCGCGCGCGGCTCCTCATCGATGGCGACAATATTCCGATCCTGCGCGAAAAAGACATCCTGACGCCGGAAACCGCCAACACGCCCGCCAAGCTGGTCTATCTCGCGGTGCAGCTCATGTATATCTCGCCGGACCCGCAGAACAGCCACGGCACCTACTTCAACCTGCTGCGGGACATCGTCGTTACCGTGCCGAGCGCCTGGCCGATCATCGAGGGCATCAACAACTGCATCCTCAGCGGCGACCTGTACCAGGCCCTCAAGGAAGCCAAGAAGCTGATCGCTTTCGAAAAGAAGCTGCTCGACCACCACGCCGAACTCGAGGCGAGCCGCAAAGCGGAGACCGAGCGGCGCTCGGCTTAGAGGTCGCCGCGACGGCAACGGACCGGCGGCAGCGCGCCCGCTCAGACCGCGATCGGTTGCGAGCGCGCGAACTGAGCGTCCTCGCCTGGCGCGGCCGATGACCGCCGCGCCCCAAACTCCAGCACCGCCGCAACCAGCCGCTCGATGTCGCAGATATCGGTGCGGTGATTGACGATGGCCGCGCGGATCGCCAGCCTGCCGTCCAGGACGGTGGTGGACGGCGCGGCGATGCCCGATTCCTGCAGGCTGACGACGATTTCGCCATTGACCCTGTCGGCATGCTCGGTGCGATAGCGGAAGCAGACGATGTTGAGGCCGACCGGCGCCAGCAATTCGAGCCGCGGCTCGGCCAGGATGAGAGATTCCAGGTGGCTTGCGAGCGCGCAACAGCGCGCGATCACCGCACCCAGCCGGTCGGCACCATAGGTCTTCAGCGTGAACCAGGTCTTCAGCGCCCGAAAACCGCGCGACAGGTCGGGACCGTAATCGCAGGGCCAGTGCGATCCGGCGGCAAGCCCGCGCGTTTCCCGCCGCAGATAGGCGGCCGGCGCCGCAAAGGCCTCGCGATGGCGCTCGCCCTCGCGTACCAGGAGGAAACCCGCGTCATAAGGCACCTGCCCCCATTTGTGAAAATCGAGCGCGATCGAACCGGCATGCTCGATGCCGGCCAGGCGCGGCGCCAGATCGGGCGCGAGAACCGCGAGCGCCCCGAAGGCGCCGTCGACGTGAAACCAGAGTTCCTGTTCGCGGCAGAGCTCGGCGATCGCCTGCAGATCGTCGATCGCGCCGATGTCGACGGTGCCGGCGGACGCCACCACCAGAAACGGATCCAGTCCGGCGGCGCGGTCGCGCGCGATCTGCGCGCGCAGCGCATCGACATCGATGCGATGATTGCCGTCGACGGCAATGCAGCGCAGCGCGTCGCTGCCGAGGCCCGCGATGTCCATCGCCTTGCTGATGCAGCCATGCGCCGCCCGCGACGTGTAGGCGGTGAGCAGCGACCCCGCCTCGCCGATCCCCCGTTGCCGTGACGATTTGCCGAGCGCGCAAGTCCGCGCCACCAGCACCGCCATCAGATTGGCCATCGATGTGCCCGTGACGAAGATGCCGCTCGCGCCGTTCGGAAAGCCGAACATCTGGCGCGTCCATTCGACGATCTGCCGTTCGACCTCGATCGGCATATGGTCGCGGCCGCCGAGATTGGCATTGAGCCCGGCCGCCAGCATTTCCGCCAGCATGCCGACGGGAGAGCCGCCGCCATGCACCCACCCCATGAAACCGGGATGCACATTGCCGGTCGCATAGGGCACAATGAAATCGGTGAAATCGCGATAGACCTCGGCGAGATCGCTGCCTTGCCTGGGAAGCGCCTCGCGGAATGGCGCGCGCGCCGCCTCCGGAATCGGCTGCCAGACCGGGCGCTCGCGGATGCCGGCGATATAGTCGATCATGTCATCGAGCATGCGATGACCGTGCGCGCGGATCTCGTTCCAGTCCTGCGGATCGAGGGTTTCGCTGGTCGCGGAAAGATGCAGGCCTCCGTGAGGCGGCCTCGTCACGCCGCCTGCTCCCGCCTCTGCACGGCATGACGGACCAGCATCGCGGCAAAGGCGTCGAAGATCCTGCGCATCTGCGGCGCCTTGTAGGGGAAGACATGCGCGTGATCCATGTTGTGGACCACGGCGGTGTTGTCGGCCTCGAAGATCAACAGCGATCCATCGCCGGTCTCGGCGCAGTCGACGGTGAAATATTCGAGGCCGACGCGATCGGCGAGCGCGGTGAGCGCAGCGTGATGCCTGCGGGCGAAGGCGATGTCGAAGGTGCGCATCCACGTCTCCTCCTCGAGACGCTTCCCGGCGCTCTGCGACATCCCGGCGTTGAGATACCAGATGTCCCAGCGCTCGGCGATCGCCATGTGGCAGGCATAGGGCCTGCCGTCGACGAACACGACGCGGTATTTGCGGTAGAGCCCGTCCAGGCTCGAATAGTCGATGAAGCGGGAGACGAAGAACAGCTCGCCCTCGCGGCCGTCGAGATAACGGGCGAGCTCGGCCGCATCATCGATCTTCGCAAGCCCAGAACCGGCATGCGAGCCGCGCGGCCGGACGATGACGGGAAAAGCGAGATCGGCGGCGATATCTTTCAGCTCGTCCGGCGATTGGACGGCGTCCAGGAGCCGTTCGCGGGTGACGACAAGGGTGGCCGGAATTTCCAGGCCATCGATGCCCTCGAGCAGCCGATACAGCTTGTCGCGATCGAGGCTGGAGACGAGGCGCGGCGGATTGAGCAGCGGCCGCGGCCAGCCCGGCGCGGCGGCGTCGATCTGGCGCAGCGCCGGGTGGCAATCCTCCGAATCCGAGGCGACCACGATCGCGATGTCATGCTCGGGCAAGGGGGTGGGCAATTCGGCTTCGGGGATCACATAGAGCATCATCAGCTCCATTCCGGATTCCTCGAGCAGGAATTCGATCGGAGTGTTGCTGCCCATGTCGGTCGCCGCCGCCAGCGCCAGGACGCGCAGGCGCGGATTTTTCGTCGTGCAGGGCGAGCGGAACAGCCGATGCGAGAGCAGCACTTCCTGCTGGATGGCGAGCCCCGCCGCCTTGTCGCCGAGCAATTGCGCGATCAGCGCGAGATCGATGCCCTCGCCCGCGTCGGCCGTGCCGTTGAGCAGCTTTGCGATCAGCTCCGCCCATTGCGGGCGCAGGTCGCGCCCGTCGAACGCCATCTTGGCCAGTTTTGCCATGCCGATGCGATCCGCGCATCCGGCGCGGGCGGCTTCGGACGTTTCCAGCGTCCTAACTTCCATTCGACAACTCCGTCAATCCGCGCTCGCCGCCATGGGCGAGCAAGAGTTCGATCTTGGCCACGACCTCGGCGGCGCGATCGAGTTCGCCTTGCAGCTTGCGCTGGGCCACGACGGCGTCCGCAGACCAGGTCTCGGTGACGAAGCGCGCGCCGACGCACAGGCGAAGCACCGCGGTCGGCTCGCGTCCCTGCCGTTCGATCCGCACCGGCTGGCCGACGAGGCAGCGGCGCGAGATGATGTCGCGGTCGGCTTCTCCGCCATCGATCACGCCGCTCAGATCCTGGGCCAGCGCGGAATAAAGCGCGCGACATTCGTGCGCGGAGAGCGGATGGCCCTCCCGGTTCAGCGTGAACGGAAAGATGGTGGCTTCCGCGAACTCCTCGTCGTCGGCAGCGCCGCCCGTTTCCATGCCGGCCAGCCGAAGCGAGGGCGACAGCGCGATCAGGTCCGAAATGCCGGCGCGATATTCCCGCAGCGCCAGTGCACGCCAGCGGTCCGGCACGGCGTAATAGCCCCTGATCTCCTCGAGCGCCGCTTCCCAGCGCAGCCACTGACCGAGATTGGGTCGGCTAGCGAAGCGGGAACGAAGCGCGACCCAGCGCTGCGGCCAGTCGTTGCGATTGGCATAGTCGGAAAGGCCCGGCGCGATGCCAGCGCCGCGTTGCGGCGCCAGCGCAAGCGCGGACGGGACCAGCAGCGCACCGCTGAAAGCCGGACCGCCGAAGAACTTCGAGCCGGTGACGAGCACCATGTAGCCGCGATCGAGGCAGGCGCGCAGCCGGCGGCGCGAGA
>JAFAUV010000339.1 GCA_019243075.1 Bradyrhizobium sp. | reverse complement strand
CATGCCGCGCTTTATGTCGGTCCGATCGACGGCGCGCAGGAGCCCGACGGCGAGCCGCATGTACTGATCGAAGCCTATGTCGGCGATGGCGTCATCTCGGCGCCGCTGTCGAAATATTTCAGCTATCACACCCGGCTGTGCCGGCCGGTCGGCCTCTCCTACGAGGACCGCGTCACGGTGTGTCGTTATGCCATCAACCGGATCGGCTTCGGCTATGACACCAAGAACATCCTCGACCTGATGCGCTTCTTGATTCCCCTGCCCGTGCCGCAGCGCTGGCGGCGGCGCATGATCGCGCTGGGCTCAGGCGATCCCACCAAGATGATCTGCTCGGCACTGATCGCGCAGGCCTTCGACACCGTGCGCTACCCGATCCTGCCCAGGATCACGCGGGCCGGCAGCCGCGCGGCGCGGCGCGAGATCCTGCACATCCGCGATTCCTCGCTCTACATGCCCCGAGATTTCGACATCTCGCCCTATTTCGAAATCGTCAAGCCGACCATCGTCCGCGGCTTCGACTATACGACCTTGCATTGGGCCGACAAACAGAAGCCGCTCCAGGAGGTGGCGGGCGAACTCGGTGTGTTTCCAGAAACGCACGACTCGCCGCCGCTTGTTCCTGAAGAGATTGACGAAGAAACGCCGGTTCCGGCTGCGGAAATGACGGTCGAGCTGGAAGTCGCGACCGTGATCGAGCGCTTCGCCATCGAAGAGCATTTCCTGCGGGTCGAATACGTGCCGGCACGTTTGCCCGAGCGCCGTAGCATGCGGCGGGATACGGTGACGGCGTAGGTCGAACGTCGCCGCCTACTCTCCTCGCCATGACGATGTTTACCGGTCCGAACGACCGATCACTTCCATCAATTCCGTGATCTTCTGCCGCTGATCGGCCTTGTTGCCGCTCGCGATGGCATGCTCGACGCAGTGCGCGACGTGATCGCGCAACACCTCTTCCTCGACCCGCCGCAACGCGGCGCGCACCGCCGAAATCTGCGTCACGATGTCGATGCAATAACGGTCCTCCTCGACCATTTTGGATAAACCGCGAACCTGGCCCTCGATCCGGCCGAGGCGTTTCTGAACGGAAGCCTTGATGTCCTTGCGCATGTCCTCTACATACCCCCACAGGGTATAGGTTGCAAGGTCCGGGACGTTTGAATGAGCGAGACCGCACACGCGCACGGCAGCCGGACAGGCGGCGAAGAGCAGCATCGCCATGGCGGCGCCGCGAAGACCGAACGTGATCCCGTCTGCGGCATGAACGTCAACCCCGAGACGTCCAAACATCGCTTCGAGCACAACGGCACGACCTATCATTTCTGTTGCAGCGGCTGCCGCACCAGGTTCGAGGCCGATCCTGCCAAATATCTCGACAAGGCGCATGCCAAGGCGGGCGTGAAACAGACCATGGCGAGCGCAGGCACGATCTACATCTGCCCGATGCATCCTGAGATCCGGCGGATCGGGGCGGGGACCTGCCCGATCTGCGGCATGGCGCTCGAGCCCGATGTCGTGGGTCTTGACGACGCGCCCAATCCCGAGCTCGCCGACATGACCCGACGCTTCTGGATCGGTGCAGCGCTTTCCGTACCGCCCGTCGTGCTGGAGATGGGCGGCCATCTGGTCGGTGGCCACGGCCTGATCGACCCGACCTTGTCGAACTGGATTGAGCTTGCGTTCGCAACGCCAGTCGTGCTGTGGGCAGGCTGGCCCTTCTTCGTGCGCGGCTGGCAGTCAATGCTGACGCGCAATCTCAACATGTTCACGCTGATCGCGATTGGTACTGGCGTCGCTTATGTTGACAGCCTGATCGGAACGATCGCTCCGCAAATATTCCCCGCGACCTTTCGCGGCGGTGACGGCGCGGTCGCAGTCTATTTCGAGGCGGCCGCGGTCATCACCGTGCTGGTGCTGCTCGGCCAGGTGCTGGAATTGCGCGCGCGCGCGGCGACCTCCGGCGCGATCAAGGCATTGTTGCAGCTCGCGCCAAGGACCGCGCGTTGCATCGGCGACGATGGCGCCGACCATGAGGTCGGAATCGATACGCTGAAGGTGGGCGATCGCCTGCGGGTGCGGCCCGGCGAGAAGGTGCCGGTCGACGGCGTCATTCTCGAGGGCCGCTCCGCCCTCGACGAATCCCTGGTGACGGGCGAATCATTGCCGGTCGGCAAGGAGCCGGGGGCGCGCGCGATCGCCGGCACCCTCAATCAATCCGGCAGCTTCGTCATGCGCGCCGACAGGGTCGGGCGCGACACGCTGCTGGCGCAGATCGTCCAGATGGTCGCTGACGCGCAGCGCTCGCGCGCGCCGATCCAGCGGCTGGCCGACCGGATCGCAGGCTGGTTCGTGCCGTGCGTGATCATCGCGGCCATCGCTGCCTTGGCGGCCTGGGCCGCTTTTGGTCCGGAACCGAGGCTGGCGTTCGGCCTGGTCGCCGCGGTCAGCGTGCTCATCATCGCCTGTCCCTGTGCGCTCGGGCTCGCCACCCCGATGTCGATCATGGTGGGGATCGGCCGCGGCGCGCAGGCCGGCGTCCTCATCAGGAATGCCGAGGCGCTGGAGCGTCTGGAAAAGGTCGACACGCTGGTGATCGACAAGACCGGCACGTTGACAGAAGGCAAGCCGAAGGTGGTCGCCATCGTTGCGGCGGCAGGATTTCGGGAAAACGACATCCTTCAACTCGCGGCCGGGGTCGAACGCGCCAGCGAGCATCCGCTGGCGGATGCGATCGTGCGGGCGGCAACGGAGCGGCAGCTCGAACCGAGCACAGTGGAGGGATTTGACGCGCCGGCCGGTAAGGGAGCAACCGGCAGGACCTCAGGCAAGGTCATCGTGCTTGGTAATTCAAAATACCTTGCGTCGACCGGCATCGACACCGCGTCGCTCGACAGCGAGGCCGAAAGGCTGCGCGACGACGGTGCAACCGTAATCTATATCGCCGTCGACAGCCGCCTCGCCGGGCTGTTTGCGATCGCCGACCCTGTGAAAGCCTCCGCGCCCGAAGCGTTGCAGGCGCTCGCGGCTGAAAAAATCAAGGTCATCATGCTGAGTGGCGACAACCGCACCACGGCGAAAGCCGTCGCGCGGAAGCTCGGGATTTTCGAGGTCGAGGCCGAGGTGCTGCCGGATCAGAAGAGCGCGGTCGTGGCCGGGCTGCGAAGTGCCGGCCGCCTCGTGGCAATGGCAGGCGACGGCGTCAACGATGCACCGGCGCTGGCGGCTGCCGACGTCGGCATCGCCATGGGGACGGGCGCCGATGTGGCGATGGAGAGCGCCGGCGTGACGCTGTTAAAGGGCGATCTCACCGGCATCATTCGCGCGCGGAAATTGTCACAGGCGACCATGAAGAACATCCGCCAGAACCTGTTTTTTGCCTTCATCTACAACGCGGCGGGGATACCGCTCGCAGCGGGGGTTCTCTACCCCGCCTTCGGCATCCTGCTGTCGCCGATCATCGCGGCGGCGGCCATGGCGCTGTCATCGGTCAGCGTCGTCGGCAACTCCTTGCGGCTGAAGGCGACGCGGCTCTAGTCAGGCCGCCTTCGCAGCCGTTCCACAGGGCAAGCCGGCGCGCGCCAGCCCGCCATAGAGCGGTTCGTTCGGCATGGTCTCGCGCAGGATCGAGCGCACTGCGATCAGCCGGTCGATATCGATGCCGGTGGCGAAGCCCTTGCTCTCGCACAGGAACACCAGATCCTCGACTACGACATTGCCGGTCGCGCCCGGCGCGAACGGGCAGCCGCCGAGCCCTCCAAGCGAGCCGTCAAGGACGCGTGCGCCTTCATCGAGCGCCGCGGAAGCGTTCGCGATACCCATGCCGCGGGTATCATGCAGATGAACGATGATCGGCTTCCCGCTTGCGATCTTCACGGCGGCCCCGGTCAATGCGCCGACCGCCTTCGGGCCGGCATAGCCGACGGTGTCGGCGATGCCCACGGCATCGACACCCGCCTCAAAGCACTTTTCGACTAGCCGGATGACCTCCTTCGGATCCACCGCTCCGGCGATGGAACAGCCCAGCGCCATCGAGATCGCGGCATTGACGATCGGCTTGTGGGCGCTGGCATCGCGCAACTCACACAGTCGCTTCACATTGGCAATCGCGGATTCGCGGGAGCGATTGGCATTGGCCCGGCTGTGCTCTTCGGTCGCCGACACGACGGTCGCGATTTCGGCGACACCGGACGCCAGCGCCTCGTTGGCGCCGCGCTCGTTCAGCACTAGCGCAATGCCATGCCCGCCCGGAAGCGAGCCCACGGTCGCGACGATCTCGCGCACATCGACGAATTGCGGGAAGGTCTTCGCCGGCAGGAACGAGCCCACCTCGAAATGTCGCACGCCGGCGGCATATTCGTCGCGGATCCAGCGCCGCTTGGCATCGGTCGGCGGGAAGGTCTTCACCAATTGCAGGCCGTCGCGCAAGCCCACCTCGCGCAGCACCACGCGATCCCGCGGATAGATTTTCCTAACGTCGGTCATGCGCGTTTCCTCCCCGCTTTGGCGGTTTCTTTCGTGAGCTCGGCGCGGATCGCCGCGGTATCTGCACCAAGCGGGGCGACCTTCAGCCCTTCGCCGATATGGGCGCCGTTCCACTCGATCGGCAGCGCCGGCACGCGGAACGGCGCGCCATCGCTATTGAAACTATTGACGAGCCCGCCCGGCCGCAACACGTGGGGATCGCTGAACAGATCTTCGGGGCGATTGATCGGCGCAAAGCAGATGTTGAGCCGATCGAGCCTGTCGGAAAGCTCCTTGACGTTCCAGCGCTTGATGACCTCGGCTGCGCGCGGGATGATGCGGGAACGCGCCAGGATGCGGTCGGTCGTCGAGCCGAGGCTCGGATCATCCAGGAACTCCCGCAGACCGAACTCCTTGCAGAAGCTCTGCCAATGGCCCTCGGTAACCACGCCGATGAAAATGCGATTGCCGTCCGCCGTAGCGAAGATATCGTAGATCGGCCAGGCATGTTCGCGCTCCGGCATCGAGCGCGGCTTGTTGCCGGTCATCTCGTATTCGACCATGTGCTGTGCGACCAGGAACAGGCAATTCTCGAACAGTCCGATGCGGATGTCGGCGCCTTCGCTGTTGCCGCCGCGCTTCTGGTAGAGCGCGGCGAGGATCGAGATCACGCCGAACATGCCGCCCATGATATCGTTGGCGGAAGAGCCGACCCGCTGCGGCTTTTGCTTCGTGCCGGTCATGGCGGCCAGCCCCGACATCATCTGCACGACCTCGTCGAGCGCGGGGCGATGCTCGTATGGACCGGAGAGGAAGCCCTTGTGGCCGGCGACAATCAAATGCGGATATTTCCGGCGCAGTTGTTCGGCGCCGAGGCCCTGCCTCTCCAATTGCCCGTCGCGAAAATTTTCCAGGAACACGTCCGCGGTCTGCAACAAGCGGTGCATGGTGTCGCGGTCTTCGGCCAAAGCGAAGTCGAGCACGATGCTGCGCTTGCCGCGGTTGAACAGCGGGAAGAACGACGTGCCCATGCCGCCGAGCGAGCGGGTCTTGTCGCCGACGGGAGGCTCGACCTTGATCACCTCGGCGCCCAGTTGCGCGAGAACCATGCCGCAGCATGGACCCATCACCATATGGGTCATCTCGACCACCCTCACACCCTGCAGCGGCAACCCTGTTGCGGTCATTCGCGTCTCCTCAATTCTGCGGCGAGACTAGGCTTTCGGAGGCGTCCTGGAAAATATAATCTTTGCATCGCTGCATTGGCGCCCGAACAACGCAGTGCGAAAACCGCCGGCCAAAAGCGTGCCCGCGTCAGGGCTCTTGCCGAAAGGCGCCGCTATATCTAACTCTCGGTGGCAATTTTTCAAAGGTAAGCTGCCATGATCGATGCCGCCGTCAAGGCGCTCTCGCAAATGTTGTCGCCGCCGATGCGCACGATCCTGTGGCGTTCCATTGGCGTCGCACTGGTGCTGATCACGGTGCTCGCGGTCGGCCTGCAGCGGCTGCTGAGCTGGTTTGCGAGCTATGGTGAAAGCTGGGCCGAGGCGATGCTCGGCGCCAGCTTTCACGTTCCGCTCAATGCGCTCGCCTGGGTCGTCTCGATTGCGGCCGGGCTCGGCGTCGTGCTGGGCGGCATATTCCTGATGCCGGCGATCTCGTCGCTGGTTGCGAGCTTCTTCGTCGACGATGTCGGCGACCTGGTCGAGCGCGAATATTATCCGGCGGAACAGCCCGGCGCGGCCCTGCCGCTCAGCACTGCCGTGATCGAAGGGGTCAAGACCGCGCTTTTGACCATCGTGGTCTATCTGATCGCCGTGCCCTTCGTGTTCGTGGCCGGCGCGGGCTTCCTGGTGTTCTTCATCGCCACCGCCTGGCTCCTCGGAAAGCAATATTTCGAGCTGGCGGCGATGCGCTTTCGCCCGCCGGCCGACGCCAAGCTGATGCGAAGAGACAATGCCGCGACCGTCTTCACGGCCGGCGCATTGATCGCGGCCTTTGTCTCCATCCCGATCGTCAACCTCGCGACGCCGCTGTTCGGAATGGCGCTGATGGTGCACATGCATAAGCGCCTCTCGGGCCCCCGGTCGAGCGGCTCGCCGAGCACGCTGCCGCCGACATCCTCGGCCACCATGCGGGCTCAGACCGCCGAGCCCTTGCCGCCGAGATCGGCGTAAAGACCGGACCGGTCGTTCATCATGTCCGATCTTCACCGCATCGTCCGAGATTTGCGCGCCGCGGCTCCGGCGGGTCCGGGCACTTCCATGCCGCATTTGCGCAACAGCGCCTTGGCGAGGCCGAACGGCTCCGGCGTAAAGGGCCCGGAAGGGGCCCGGGTCATCAGGCTCACGCACAGCAGCGCCAGCATCGCAAGCCAGAAGCACAGCCAGAAGCCATCGATATAGGCGAGCACATTGGCCTCGCGCTGCACGAGGCTCGCGAGCAAGCCGAGGGTGCGTTGCGGCGCGATCGATGCACCACGGCTCGCAAGGAAGCCGCCGAGTTGTTGCAGCATATGCGCGACGTCGACGCTGCCGTTCTCGACATGCTGACCGAGGTAATTCGAATGCACCTGTTCGCGGACGCGCAGCCAGGTCCCCATCAGCGCCACGCCGATCTCGGCGCCGCCCAGCCGCATGATCTGGATGTAGGCCGCGAAGGCAGTCGCCCGTGTCGGATCGGAATTCGATACGGCGATGAGAATGAGCGGCAGCAGCGTGAAAGCGTGACCAATGGACTGCAACAGCACGATCGCAACGAAGTCGCCGCGCGCCCAGTCATGCGTGAGCTGGCTTCCAAGCAGATTCGCGGCAGCAAAAGCCGAAAATCCGATCACCGTTACGCTGCGCGCATCGAAATGCCGAAGCAGCCAGATCGAAATCGGCACCAGCAGGATCATCGGCAGCGCGCCATAAGTCCAGAGCAGCGCTCCGGATTGTTCGGGTCGCAAATTCGTCACGGCGCCAAGGAAATTCGGTACCAGCGAGGAGTTGGAGAGGCTCGTCAGCGTGTAGAGCAGGATGGCCAACAGCCCGAGGCCGATGTTGCGGTTGAACAGCACATTCACATGGGCCCAGGGATTGCGGGCAAGTAGCTCGTTGATGACGAAGAGAACGAGCAAGACGGCGCCACCGACGAGCAAGGCCGCCACCGTGCCCGACTCCAGCCAGTCCAGCCGGTTGCCCTGGTCGAGCCCGGCATAGATCATCGAGACGCCGGCACCGAGCAGCAGCATGCCGCCCCAATC
>JAFAUV010000236.1 GCA_019243075.1 Bradyrhizobium sp. | reverse complement strand
CGAGGCAAGGTGACCGTAGAAATCGCGAAACAGCGCCTCCTTGCCCCTGATGGTCTGCGACCAGGAGTAGCGCCCGGTCACGCGCATGACGACATCGTCGGCGATGTGATCAAGGAACGGCTTGCGGTCGCCGGCCGCGATGCCGGCGAACAGCCGCTCCATCAATCGCTTGTTCTCGGCGGCATTCACGGCGGCATCTCCATCGCTGATCGGTCGGGCCGATCCTGCTGCGCCGCGCGTCATTCTTCCAATCGATAGATCAGATGATATATATTCGCTCCATGAATTTGAATTCGCTTGACCTCAATCTGCTGGTCGCGCTCGATGCGTTGCTGCGCGAGGCCAATGTCAGCCGCGCCGCGATGCGGATCGGCCTGTCGCAGCCGGCGGCGAGCCACGCGCTGCAGCGGCTGCGCGACCTGATCGGCGATCCGCTATTGGTGCGGAACGGCGCGCGCATGGAGCTGACGCCACGTGCGCTCTCCTTGCGCGCGCCGCTGGCGCAGACGCTCGACCAGGTGCGCGGCCTATTTCTGCCCGACGCCTTCGATGCGGCGAGCAGCGATCGGCAGTTTCGCCTGATGATGCCGGATCTCGCGGTCGAGCTCTTGATGCCGCGGCTGATGGAAAAGATCGTGCGGATCGCGCCACATCTGCGGATCGAGGTGACGCCGTGGCGGGGGCCGGCGGACTTTCAGGCGGAATTCGCCCGCACCATCGATATCGTGATCGGGATCGGCGATGCCTTCAAGGGCTTCCATCGCCAGCTTCTCTATACGGATTCGGATGCGCTCGCGGTGCGGCGCGGCCATCCCGTCGGCAAAAAGCTGGGTCGGCGCGAGACGTTCCTGAGGGCGCGCCATGTCGCCGTCATCAAGGGCGGCGCAAGCGAAGACCTGATCGACATGTGGCTGCGCCCGCGCGGCATCGAGCGCAACGTCGCCCTCGTCGTGCCCGGCTATATCGAGGCGCTGCATGTCACGGCACGCACCGACCTCGTCGCCTTCGTGCCGCGCCGGCTGATCGCGGCGCTGGCAAAACAGCTCTCGCTCGCGACGATCACCCCGCCGCTCGATCCCGGGATCGACGAGATGCACATGTTCTATCCGACGCGGGCGCAGATGGACCCGGGCTCGATTTGGCTCAGGCGATTGATGCTGGGGACGGGACGGGAGTTGGAAAAGAAGTAGGGTGGGCAAAACGAAGCGTGCCCACCGCTGTTGTCGCATCGTGGCGGGTGGGTGCGGCGCTCGCGCGCCTTTGCCCGCCCTACAATTTGCGGACTACGCCGCCTTGGCCTGCTGCTCGCCCATCACCTTTTTCACCGCCGGCCGCTCCGCCATGCGCTTCATGTGATCGGCCACGCGCGGCAGCGTCTTGAGATCGACGCCGTCGCCCTCGAGCCAGAGCGCAATGGTGTAGAGATAGGGATCGCAGACGGTGTACTGCTCGCCCATCACCCATGGCCCCTTCAGCATGCCCTTCTCGATCAGTTCGAAACACCCAGCCATGCTCTTCGGTACCACGCGCTTCATGTCGGCGAAGGAGGATTCTTCGGTCGCCCAGCGATAGCCGCGGCCCTTGTGCGCATGCGCGACATGGACGGTGGCGCAGAGATAGCTGTTGAAGGACTGTGCTTGTGCGAACGCGAAGGGATCATCGAGCCTTGCCAGCTTCGCCTTCGGAAAGGCCTGGGCGATATAGGCGAGGATCGCCGGCGTCTCGGTGATGACGCCCTTTTCCGTCACCAGCGCCGGCACCCGTCCCTTGGCATTGATCTTGAGATATTCCGGGCTCTGCTGCTGGTTGGTCTTGAAATCGAGCCGCTCGGCCTTGTAGTCGGCGCCGGCCTCTTCCAGCGCGATGTAGGAGGCGAGCGCGCAGGTGCCGGTGGCATAATAGAGCTTGTACATGGGTGGTTCCCTTTCCGAGACATCGCAAGGTTACGCGCCCGGCCCCGCGCCGTCCATCCCGCAACGAAGCCGCCGAAGCTCAAGCCTTTCGAGCCTGCCGACAGCTTGCTGTCAGCAGTCCACGCTCACTGCTCCTCGCCCATCCTGGCCTTGGCCGCCAGCGCACCGAGGCGCTGGCGTTCCGCCGCGATGAACGCCGCGAAATCCGCGACCGAACCGGCCGCGGTTTCGATGCCGCTCGCGGCGAGCCTGTCGTGCACCTCGGCACCGTTCACGGAAGAAAGCGCGACATTCATCTGCTGAATGATCGGCTCGGGTGTGCCGCGCGGCGCCAACAGACCGGCCCAGTGGCCGATCCGAACCGTTGGAAATCCCTGCTCGGCGGTGGTCGTGAGCAAAGGATAGGCGCTCACGCGCTTTTCATACGTCGTCGCAATGGCCTTCAACGTTCCGGCCTTGATCTGCGGCAATACCACGATGCTCGCCTCCGACGTCACCGACGCGCTGTTGGAGAGCACCGCGTTGACCCCGTCGTTCCCGCTTCTGTAGGGAACGATGGTCACATTGGCGCCGGTTGCCTCCTTGAACATCTCGGCCACGAAATGCGGCGTGCTGCCGCTGCCCGCCGTGGACCAGGTGACGCCCTTGTCGCCCTGAGTTTTCGCCCATGCGACGAGCCCCGCCATGTCGCTGGCGGGCACGCCAGGATTGACGACGATGATCGATGGAGCGACGGCGATCATGCCGACCGGCACAAGATCGGAATCCGTGTAGGGCAGGTCCTTCAACAACAGGCTGTTGGTGATGACACCCGCCGCGCCGATCAGGAAGGTGTAGCCGTCGGGGGCGGCCCGAGCGACCGCCTGCGTTCCGGTCGTCGCACCCGGGCGATTTTCGATGACGATGGGCTGTCCGAGTTTCTTGCTGGCGGCCTCGGCCGCCACGCGCGCAATCAAGTCGTTGGCGCCCCGGGGCCGAACGGCACGACCCAGCGGATGGGATGATCCGGCCAAGCCGCATGCGCCGCCGATCCGCAGATAGCGTCAGCGAGAACCGCAGCGGCGAACAGCACACCCTTCATTCTTCCATCCTCTCTTGATGATCGTCCGATCCTGATTTTCTCGCGGGCTGGCGAGAGAGCCCGTGAGCAACGACCTTGCGCATCACGTTTGGCAGCGCTTCATCAGCAAGCGTTACGATCGGCACCCAGCGCATGCCCTCCGGCGCGCGGGTGCGCGGTAAGACCGTCGCGGTGTAGACCACAAGCTCCAGCGGAAAATGCGTAAAGACATGCGCGACGACGCCCGCCTTGCGATGCCAGCGCATGACGCCCTTCAGCTCCGGGGCCTGTCGCAACGCCGCCGTGTCATCTAGCCCCGCGCGCCATTCCGAGCCCGGCACCTCGGTCATGCCGCCGAGCAGGCCTTTTTCCGGGCGGCTCTGCACCAAAAGCTCCTCGCCGCGCGTCACCACAAAGGCCGCGCCGCGTCGAAGCTCGCCCGATTTCTTCGGCGCCTTGCGAGGAAACGTCTCCTGGTCGCCGCGCGCCCGCGCAGCGCAATCCTCGTTCAGCGGACACGGCGAGCAGGCCGGCTTCTTTGGCGTACAGATCGATGCGCCCATATCCATCAGCGCCTGCGCACTGTCGCCGGCACGAGCATCGGCGAGCAGCGTCGCCGCGAGTTGCTGGATGGTGGGCTTCGCCTGTGGCAGCGCGCCTTCGACCGCGAACAGCCGCGACACCACCCGCTCGATATTGCCGTCGACCGGCATGGTGCGGCGGTCGAACGCGATCGCGGCGATCGCGGCGGCCGTATAGGGCCCGATCCCCGGCAGCTCGCGCAGGCCTTCTTCGGTGTCGGGAAAGGCGCCGCCATGGTCCCGCGCGACCACCACCGCGCAGGCATGGAGATTGCGCGCCCGCGAATAATAACCGAGCCCGGCCCACATCCGCAGCACATCATCGAGCGAAGCGCGCGCCATCGCCGCGACATCCGGCCAACGCGCGACGAATTTCTCGAAATAGGGCGCGACGGTCTTCACCCCGGTCTGCTGCAGCATGATTTCCGACAGCCACACCCGGTACGGATCCGCCCGCTCGCCGGCCGGTGGCCGCCACGGCAATTTCCGCCGATGCCGGTCGTACCAGGCCAGCAGCAAGGCAGGGCGATCGCGGCCGTTACCAACAGCAATCTGCCTTCTGCGCGAAACCGTTTTGAGCTGTGACACACCTCACCATAGGGTCACAATCGCCGCCTGACCAGCGTTGCGAACTATAACGTGCTGCGTTATAGTTCGTCATGATCCAAAGCTTTGCCGACTCCGAGACAGAACTGATCTGGTCCGGACGGCGAAGCCGAAAATTGCCGCCGGACATTCAAAACGTCGCACTGCGAAAGCTTCGTCTTTTGAACCAGGCCCGCGTGCTCAACGATCTTCGCGTTCCACCCGGCAACCGGCTTGAGGCGTTGAAGGCGGATCGGCACGGACAGCACTGAATTCGGATCAACGACCAGTGGCGCATATGTTTCGTTTGACATGAGGGAGGACCGATGCATGTCGAAATCGTCGACTACCACCGCTAGGAACGGCTTGCTGCGCAACCCCCACCCGGGCGAGATTCTGCTTGAGGAATTCCTGAAGCCGATGGACTTGAGTCAGAACGCGCTGGCGCGGGTGGTGCACGTGGCGCCGCGCCGGATCAACGAGATCGTGCTCGGGAAGCGGGACATCAGCGCGGACACGGACCTTCGCCTCGCCCGCTATTTCGGCGTCTCGGAAGGGTTCTTTCTCGGCCTCCAGATGGACTATGACCTGATGCAGCGGCGGCGGCAGATCGACCGCGATTTGAAGGCGATCCGGCCGCGGGCGGCGTGATCAAGACTGCTGGCCCGGGGGGTGATATAACGGGCGTCATGTCCAAGCCCGGCCCGATCAAGGCAAAACCCCTCTCCGTCCTGCTCCGCGACGTCTTCTCCGAAGCCTATGCCAAGCAGGGCTTTGCCGCGCGCGAGCTGGTGATCCGGTGGGCGGAGATTGCGGGGCCCGAGATCGCCGCGCACTCCGAGCCGCTCAAGATGCAATGGCCGCGGCCGGTCGAGGGCCAGCCGCAGGAGCCGGCGACGCTGGTGCTGCGCGTCGAGGGCCCGATGGCGCTGGAAATCCAGCACTCTTCCGACGTGATCCTGCAGCGGGTCAACCGCTTCTTCGGCTGGAGCGCGGTGGGCAGGCTCGCGCTGCGGCAGGCGCCGCTGTCGCGCCGCGACCGGGCTTCGCGCCCGCGCCCGCCGGAGGCGAAAGAGGTCGCCGAGGTCGAGAAAACGCTGTCCTCGGTCGAGGACGAGGAATTGCGGGCGGCGCTGGCGCGGTTGGGGGCCGCAATCAAGCGAAATTGACGCTTGCTCGCCCGCGCGCCCTTCGCCGCGGCCATTGCCACCTCACCGGTTTCCGGCTAGCGAACGGCTTCCATTGGGGACAAATCAAGGGCGCGAGAGCGCCATCCGGGAGTTGACCTTGATCATCACGCGCCGCGCCGTCACCGCCGCCCTGACCTTGACCGGACTTGCCGCGCTTGCCGACCTTTCGCCGCTGCGGCTGATCGGCCAAGCCCTGGCGCAGAGCGCCGCCGATGTCGCAAAGCCGGTCTCGCTGCCCGACATGGCGCTCGGCCCGGCGGATGCCAAGGTGACCATCATCGAATTTGCCTCGATGACCTGCCCGCATTGTGCGGCGTTCAACGCCGAGGTATTCCCGAAGATCAAGTCGGAATATATCGATACCGGCAAGATCCGTTACATCTTCCGCGAATTTCCGCTCGACATCAAAGCCGCCGCCGGCTCGATGCTGTCGCGCTGCATCGCCAAGGGCGACGCGTCGAAATATTTTGCGGTGACCGATCTCCTGTTCCGCCAGCAGAATGACTGGGTGGTCAAGAACACCACGGAGACGCTGACCCGCATCGGCAAGCAAGCCGGCTTGAGCCAGCAGGAGGTCGAGGACTGCCTGAAGAACCAGTCGCTGCTCGACAAGATCGCCGCCGATCAGAAATACGCCAGCGAGGTCTTGAAGGTGGACTCGACGCCGACCTTCTTCATCAATGGCGAGAAGGTCAAGGGCGAGACCTCGATCGAGGAGTTCGAGAAGAAGATCAACCCGTTGCTGAAGGGAAGCTGATCGGCCGCTTGACGGGTTTCTCGACGGCATGAATGCCCGCCACCAAGAGGCGATTCGTGCAGGCCTCGTCTGATGGCGATTGCGGTCAAGATTCATTTTCGCGGATAACTCCAGCAAAAGCCTTGGGAAAAGCCCTTCTGGCCGGTTGCCCCGAAGCCATCGCAAAGCCATTGTCGCGGTCCATCCGAGGCGCGGGGAGCGACTCACCCTCAACACCGACATTGCCTTCCATGGTATTGTCCCGGCAGGGAGATTCGCGCCCTGCCAACAGAGATTCTCGTTCATGAAGCTGACGCGTCTTCGCCTCCACGGTTTCAAGTCGTTTGTCGAACCGACCGATTTCGTGATCGAACCGGGCTTGACCGGGGTCGTCGGTCCGAATGGCTGCGGCAAGTCGAACCTGGTCGAGGCGCTGCGCTGGGCGATGGGCGAGACCTCGCACAAATCGCTGCGCGCAGCCGACATGGACGCGGTGATCTTCGCCGGTTCCGGCAACCGCCCGGCGCGCAACCATGCCGAAGTGGTGATGACGATCGACAATGCCGATCGCACGGCGCCGGCCGCCGTCAACGACAGTCAGATCCTGGAAATCTCCCGCCGCATCGAGCGCGAGGCGGGTTCGGTCTATCGCATCAACGGCCGCGACGTGCGCGCCCGCGACGTGCAGATCCTGTTCGCCGATGCCGCGACCGGCGCGCGCTCGCCCGCCCTCGTGCACCAGGGCAAGATCGGCGAGATCATCCAGGCCAAACCCGAGCAGCGCCGCCGCGTGCTGGAAGATGCCGCCGGCGTCGCCGGGCTGCATGCGCGCCGCCATGAAGCGGAGCTGCGGCTGAAGGCGGCCGAAACCAACCTCACCCGCGTCGAGGACGTGATCGGCCAGCTCGCCGGCCAGATCGAAGGCTTGAAGAAGCAGGCGCGCCAGGCGATCCGCTTCCGCGAGGTCGCCGCCAAGGTGCGCAAGGCCGAAGCCATGCTGTTCCATCTGCGCTGGCTCGAGGCCAACGCCGGTGTGACGGAAGCCGCGCACGCCCACGATCTCGTCCTGCGCGAGATGGCCGAGCGCACCCGCGAGCAGGCCGAAGCCGCCCGCATCCAGGCCGAGCGTGCCGCCGAGCTGCCCGCCCTGCGCGATGCGGAGGCCCGCGCCGCCGCCGGCCTGCAGCGGCTCACCAATGCCCGCGACATGCTCGACCGTGAGGAGGAGCGCGCCAAGGAGCGCGCGGCCGAGCTCGATCGCCGCCTGACGCAGTTTGCCGCCGACGTCGCCCGCGAGCAGCAGCAGGCTGCAGACGCCGACATCGCCCTCGCACGGCTCGACAGCGAAGACGCGGAGCTGAGGGAAGAGATCAAGTCGCGGGTCGAAAAGCGCTCCGGCGTCGACGAACGCGTCGCGGCCGCCGAAGCCACGCTCGCCGATACCGAGCGGCTGTTCGCCGAGCTGACCACCGCGCTTGCCGATCTCACCGCCAAGCGCAACCAGTTCGAGGCCAACGTCCGCAGCCACCGCGATCGGCTGAGCCGGCTGGACCAGGACATTGCCAATGTCCAGGCTGACGAGCGCAAGCTCGAGCAGGAAACCGGCGGCCTGGGCGACCTCGCCGCGCTTGCCGCCGCCACAGAGACCGCGCAGCAATACCGGGCGCAGTGCGAGGCAACGATGCAGCAAAGCGAGGCGGCGCAGCTCGCCGCTCGCGCCAAACTCGACGCTTCGCGCGCACCGCTCGTGGATGCCGAGAAGCGCGTGCAGCGGCTCGAGACCGAAGCGCGCACTATCGCCAAGATGGTCCATGGCGAGACCAAGAATCTGTGGCCGCCGATCATCGACGGGGTCACCGTCGCCAAGGGTTATGAGAAGGCTCTCGGCGCCGCCCTCGGCGACGATCTCGACGCGCCGGTCGATCCCTCCGCGCCGATGCGCTGGACGGTCGCGGGAAGCGATGCCGGCGATCCCTCGCTGCCCTCCGCCGTCGAGCCTTTGGCCGCGCATGTGCAGGCGCCCCCGGAGCTGACGCGGCGGTTGAAGCAGATCGGCGTAGTGGCGAAGGAGCGCGGCGCCGAGCTGGTGTCGCAGCTCAAGACCGGCCAGCGGCTGGTCTCGCCCGAAGGCGACGTCTGGCGCTGGGACGGTTTTGTCGCCGCCGCGCATGCGCCGACGGGCGCCGCCCGCCGCCTCGCCGAGCGCGCGCGCCTGGTCGACATCGAGCACGAGCTGGAACAGGCCCGCCTCGATGCGTCCGCCAAGCGCCAGGCGCTGGAGGGAGCGGATGCCGAGGTGAAGGCTGCCGCGGCAGCCGAAACTGCCGCGCGCGAATCCTCGCGCGCTGCCCAGCGCGAGGCCGAGGCCGCCCGCGAGCGCCATGCCGCAACCGAGCGCGAGATCAACCGCCACGCCGCGCGCAAATCGGCGCTGTTCGAGGCCTATAGCCGCCTCTCCATCGACCGCACCGAGGTCGAGGGCGCCCTCCAGGCTGCCACCGACGCGCTGGCCGAGCTGCCGCCGAGCCTAGAGACCGAAACCAGGCTCGCTGCCGTACGCACCGACATCGAAGGCCATCGCCGCATGGCGGCGCAAGTGCGCGCCGAGGCGCAGGCGCTCGCCCGCGAAGCCGAGCTCGCCGACCGCCGCCTGCAGGGGATCATCGCCGAGCGCGAGCAATGGACCAACCGCAAGCGCGGCGCCGCCTCGCAGATCGCAACCATCGAGGCGCGCATCACCGAGGTCGCCGCGGAGCGCACCGAGCTCGAGAACGCGCCGGCCATATTCGCCGAGAAGCGCAGCGCGCTGATCTCGGAAATCGAGTACGCCGAGAACGACCGGCGCGTCGCCGCCGACGCGCTTGCGGCTGCGGAAACCGCGATGGCCGAGACCGACCGTGCCGCGAAAGCCTCGCTCGAGGCGCTGTCGGGCGCGCGCGAGACCACGGCCCGCGCCGAGGAACGGATGGAAGGCACGCGGCGCCGGCTTGCCGATGTCGAACGCGAAATCCACGACATGCTCGAAATCGAGCCGCAGGCCGTCGCCGGCCTTGCCGAAATCGAGCCGGGCACGGCGCTGCCGCCGCTCGCCGAAATCGAGGAAAATCTCGAAAGGCTGCGCCGCGACCGCGAGCGGCTTGGCGCGGTGAACCTGCGCGCGGAGGAAGAGCTGCGCGAGATCGAGACCCAGCACACCGCGCTGGTCACCGAGCGGGACGACCTCGTCGAGGCGATCAAGCGGCTGCGCCAGGGCATCCAGAGCCTCAACCGCGAGGCGCGCGAGCGCCTGCTCACCTCGTTCGAAACCGTCAACGACCATTTCAAGCGGCTGTTCACCGAGCTGTTCGGCGGCGGCGAGGCCGCGCTGCATCTGATCGAGAGCGACGATCCCCTCGAAGCCGGCCTCGAGATCATCGCCAAGCCGCCGGGCAAGAAGCCACAGACCCTGTCCCTGCTCTCGGGCGGCGAGCAGGCCCTGACCGCGCTGGCGCTGATCTTCGCGGTGTTCCTGACCAACCCCTCACCGATCTGCGTGCTGGACGAGGTCGACGCGCCGCTCGACGACCACAACGTCGAACGCTTCTGCAACCTCCTGCACGAGATGACCGGCTCGACGGATACGCGCTTCATCATCATCACGCACAACCCGATCACCATGGCGCGGATGAACCGCCTGTTCGGCGTCACCATGGCCGAGCGCGGCGTGTCGCAGCTCGTCTCGGTCGCGCTCGATGAGGCCGTGAAGATCCTCGACCAGCACGTGGCGTGAGGCTTCTGCTGTCGTCCCGGCCAGGCGAAGCGCAAGCCGGGATCAACGATATCCTGTGGTAAGTCTCTGCCTTCGCAGGGACGACTGCGAATTAGTGGCGCCGCATGATCCCGCCCGATCTCCCCGCCGAGCTGAAGGCCGCGCTCGACGCGAAGCTGGAGGGCGTGTCGCGCAACGAGGTCGCGGCCCGCGCAGCGGCAATCTCCCGGACATATCGGGACGGCGGGACCTCGTTGGCAATCAGATCTGCGACCGATGCGCTTGCCTATGCGCTGGCACGGATGCCGGCGACCTATGCCGCGGTCGGGGCCTGCCTCAACGCATTGTCGGAAGCGCGGCCCGCCTTTGCGCCGCAGACCTTGCTCGATGTCGGGGCCGGGCCGGGCACGGCGAGCTGGGCGGCCGGCGCGGCATTTCCGTCGCTCACCTCGTTCGCGCTGCTCGACGCCAATGCGGCCTTGCGGACGCTGGCGCTCGAGCTGCAACGCGCAAGCCGGCGCTTTGGCGACGTGAAATACGACGCCAGCGAAGCCCGGAGCGCCCTGAACGGGGCCGAGGCCGCCGATCTCGTCGTCGCGAGTTACCTGGTCGGCGAGCTCGGCGACGCCGAGCGCGAGTCGCTCGCTGACGCCATGTGGGCGCGGACCGGCGATACGCTCGTCGTCATCGAGCCCGGCACGCCGGCCGGCTATGCACGCATCGTCTCACTCCGCGGCCGGTTGATCGCGGCCGGCGCCCATGTCGCAGCGCCCTGCCCGCATGATGCCGCCTGCCCGCTGCCGTCGCCCGACTGGTGCCATTTCTCCCGGCGCCTCGCCCGCTCGCGCGCGCACAAGCAGGCCAAGGGCGCCGACCTGCCGTTCGAGGACGAGCGGTTTTCCTATGTCGCGCTGACGCGCGCGCCGATCACGCTCCGCGCTTCCCGCGTGCTGGCGCAACCGCTCGTCGGCAAGGCCGCAGTATCGGCAAAACTCTGTACGCCCGCAGGCCTTGCCGTCACAAAGGTGCCGCGGCGCGACAGAGCGGCCTATGCGACGGCCCGGCATTGGCGCTGGGGCGATGCGGTGAGGGAAAAAAGTTAAGGCTGTCCGCGACTTGCCGTTGAACTTAAAACTTGTTGCGGCACACTAAGGGACATCCCAGCTCGCGGCGGCCGATGCCCGCGCGCAATCTCGTTCGGATCATCCGCTTTCCTACCCCTCAGGAGTTTGTTCATGTCGTCCGGCTGGATCGTTCTCGGTGTCATCGTCGTCCTCGTGTTGTTCGCCTTCGGCGCCTATAACCGGCTGGTGACGCTGAGCCAGCGTGTCAACCAGGCCTTTGCCGACATCGACGTCCAGCTCAAGCAGCGCCACGATTTGATCCCGAACCTGGTGGAAACCGTAAAGGGCTATGCGGCGCATGAGCGCGGCACGCTCGACGAGGTCATCAAGGCACGTGGGGCGGCGATGTCGGCACAGGGCCCGGCGCAAGTGTCGGCCGCGGAAAACCAGCTCTCCGGCGCGCTGGGGCGCCTGATCGCGCTGTCGGAATCCTATCCCGACCTCAAGGCCAATGCCAACTTCCAGCAGCTTGCCAACGAACTTTCCGACCTCGAGAACAAGATCGCCGCCAGCCGCCGCTTCTTCAACAACGCGGTCCAGGAATACAACACGGGCATCCAGCAGATGCCGGCCGTTTTGTTCGCCGGCATGTTCGGCTTCACCAGGAAGGACTTCTTCGATCTCGGCGCCAGCCGCGCCGAGGTGGAAGCCGCGCCGAGCGTGAAGTTCTGACGCGCGCCCAGAACGGCAGCCACCATGGCCGCTTACGGTCTCTACACCCATATCGCCGCGAACAAGACGCGCTCGATGATCCTCCTCGCGGGGCTGTTCGTGCTGGTCTATGTCATCGTCTATGCCGGCGCGCTGATCATCGAGGCGCTGAACCACGGCGGCGGTACCGTCAATGACTACCTGATGGCGGCGCTCCATGACGTGATCCGCACGCTGCCCTATTCGACCGGCGCGGCGCTTTTGTGGATCGTGATCGCCTATTTCTTCCACCAGAAGATGATCGACGTCGTCACCGGCGGGGCGGCGGTGACGCGGCAAGAACAGCCGCGGCTCTACAATCTCCTGGAAAACCTCTGCATCTCGCGCGGCATCCCGATGCCGAAGCTGAAGATCATGCAGAGCGACGCACTCAATGCGTTCGCGACCGGCCTCAACCCACGGCAATATGCCGTCACGGTCACGACCGGCCTGATCAACAATCTCGACGACCGGGAGATCGAGGCCGTGCTCGGCCACGAGCTCACCCATATCCGCAATGGCGACGTGCAGATGATGGTGATCGCGGTCATCATCGCGGGTGTCGTCGGTTTCCTCGCCGAGCTTCTGTTCCGCGGCTTCTCCAATTTCGGCTATGTCGGCTGGGGCAGCGGGGGATCGTTCTTGCCGTCCTCGTCGTCGGCTGGCGGCCGTGGAAGCAGCGACAGCGGCGACAAGAAGGGCGGCGGCGCTGCGGTTTTCATCGTCGTCGTCGCGATCGTGCTGATCATCCTTGCCTGGGCGATGTCGCAGCTTGTGAAGCTCGCGCTGTCGCGCTCGCGCGAATATCTCGCCGATGCCGGTTCGGTGGAGCTGACCAAAAATCCCGATGCCATGATCTCGGCCTTGCGCAAGATCGAGGGCCGCGGCGAACTCCCGGGCGCCACCTCGGCGGTCATGGAACTGTGCCTCGACAACCCGCGCGAGGGCTTTGCCGACCTGTTTGCAACCCACCCATCGGTGGAATCCCGCGTCCAGGCGCTGGTGAAATATGCCGGTGGCCGTTACGAGGGCCCGCTGGCGCTGCACCCCGCCGACGAACCGCGAAACCCGCCGGCGGAGCAAGATTCGCCGCCAGTCCCGTCCGGTCCCTGGAGCGAAGGCGCCGATCCACCGGGTGCACCCCAGCGCCCGCCGACAACGCCCCCGCCAGCCGCTCCTCCACCGCTGCCCGGTCCCTGGGACAATCAAACCGGTCCCTGGGGCCGCCACTCGCGCCTCGATCCGCCGGAAGGGCTGGATTAGTTGCCGGCCAGCGCCGCAATGATTTGAATTCTCCCTTGTTTCTGCCATGTTCGCGCCCAAACAAGGGTGCGGGGATCAGCCGGCCGCCATTCGCGGCCGGGATGCGTTTGAGGAACGGACATGGCGAAGCCGGCAGTGATTGTGGTGGGGGCGGACAAGGGCGGGGTCGGCAAGACCACGGTGTCGCGGACCCTGCTGGACTATTTCAGCGCAAATAATGTGCAGACCAGGGCGTTCGACACGGAATCGCCGCGCGGCACGCTGAAGCGCTTCCATCCTGACATCACCGAAATCGTCGACATGACCTCGACGTCCGACCAGATGAAGATCTTCGACACGTTGAACGCCGTGTCGCCCTCGGTCACCGTGATCGACGTCCGCGCCGGCCTGCTCTCGCCGGCGCTGGCTTCGCTTCGCGACATCGGCTTCCTCGATGCCGCCAAGGGCGGCCAGATCACCTTTGCCGTGTTCCATATATTGGGACCCTCGATCGCCTCGCTCGACGAGATCGCCGAAACCGCAAACTTCATGGGCGGGGCGAAATACTTCCTGGTGAAGAACTTCATCAATGACACCCAGTTCTTCCAGTGGGACCAGTCGACCTACAACTCCTATTTCCACCGCATCAAGGATGCGACCGACCTCACCATCCCGAAGCTCAACGAAATGGCTTACGAGCAGGTGGAGGTGGCTTCCGTTCCGTTCCTGAAATTCGTCGCCAACAAGGGCATCCATGACGATGCCGCGAACTATTCCTTCGTGCTGCGCGGCTATGTCCGGCACTGGCTCGCCAATGTCTGGAGCGAGTTCGACCGCATCAAGCTGACCGACATCGTCGGCGCCGGCAAACCGGTCCCACGCAGCGGCGAAAAATAATTTTTCGCTGGCTTCCGCCAAAATCGGCTGGATTAGCGGAAAAAATCTTCTGATATAGACGGGATGCCCGCGACTCCCGTCTACATCATTTGCTCGCCCCGCCCGCAGGTCGGCAAGACGCTGGTCGCGCGCCTCTTGAGCGAGTTCCTGCTGTTGAAGAACGGCCGGGTGATGGCCTTCGACATCAACCTGAAGGAGCCGTCGCTGCTCGACTATCTGCCCGACGTGACGGAAACCGCCGACGTCATCGACACCTACGGCAAGATGCAGCTCATGGACCGCATCATCATCGACGACGGCCTCTCCAAGGTGATCGATCTCGGCTTCCACGCCTTCGACGAATTCTTCAAGATGAGCGAGGAGATCGGGTTCGTAAAGGAGGCGGTGCGGCGCAACGTGACGCCGATCATCCTGTTCGTCGCCGACACCGACCGCACCTCAGGACGCTCGCACGAGATGCTGCGGGCGCAGATTCCGCCATCCAGCCTGATGGTGGTGGACAACGAGTTCGTGGTGCGCGGCGAGCTG
The DNA here is from genome assembly GCA_019243075.1 of Bradyrhizobium sp. Lineage (GTDB taxonomy): Bacteria > Pseudomonadota > Alphaproteobacteria > Rhizobiales > Xanthobacteraceae > Bradyrhizobium. Next base: position 4,283 of record JAFAUV010000236.1, on the reverse strand, counting down.
CCGCCCTCGATGTCGCGCTGCCGGGTCCTGCGGCTGACCGCGCTGCCGACCTTCCTCAAGACCTATATCGACCGGCTGACCTTCTCCTTCACCGGCTATCTGCGCCAGGAAAAGGACCCCTCCACCGAACTGCACCAATGGATCCGGCGCAATTATTTCATGTTCCGCGAGCTGGAGCTGAACTTGATCCTGCAGCGGTCGTGAGCGGCCGCAAAAAAGCGGTGCATGGCCGTTGCGTGTCGTTGAGACGGAAGGAATCCCGATTACGATCATGCATCGATTCCAAGCCGGCGAACCGCCGTGATGGCGATCGCAACGCGGCCAAGGCGGAGGGGGACGATGCGTGATCCAGGTGGCGTGCCAGGATTGCTGCTTGCGGCGGGTATCGCGGCGTGGGCCTTGTGGCCCTCGGCCGGCCGGGCGTTTACGCAGGAGGATCAGCGCCGGCTGTGCACCGGCGACGTGCTGCGGCTCTGTTCTGCGGAAATACCCAATGTGGAACGAATTACCGCCTGCATGCGCAGGCAGCGCGCCAATTTGAGCGAAGGATGCCGCAGCGTCTTCGGCAAGCCCGGGCAATCGGCATCGGCGGATCGGTAGGGGTGGTCCAAGGCGCGTTTGCGCCATGCCCACCCTCGGTTGCGAGATTGCGAATGGCGGGCTCACTGCCGCCTTCGTTCGTTGCACTACCGCGAACGGGGGCCGCCTTGCCCACCTTACGTCTCGGTCGGCAGCCGGATCTTCAGCCTGGCGCCGCCGCTTGCCGCGTCGGTGATCTCGATCGAGCCGCCATGCTGGCGTTCGATGATCCCGAGCGCGATGGCAAGGCCAAGTCCGGTGCCGCCGGTGGAACGATTGCGCGAGGATTCGGCGCGGTGAAACGCGGTGAACACGATCCGGCGCTCGGCCGGCGGAATGCCCGGCCCGTCGTCATCGACCACGACCTCGATCATGCCGCCTCTGCGCTGCACCCACACGCGCGCCCGCTCGCCATAGCGCAACGCGTTGCCGATGATGTTGGCGAAAGCGCGCGAGAGCGCCGGGCGGTCGCCCGCGACGGCGAACGGGCCACTGCCCAACCGATGCAGCGTCACGTCGCCGCCCGCGAGCCGCGCCGCCTCCACCTCATGCGATACCACGGCGAGAACATCGACCATCGCCCTGGTTTTCAGCGGATTGGCATGAACGGCGACCAGCAGCGCATCCTCGAGCAGCCTGTTCATCGCGTCGAGATCATGGGCCGCCTTCTGCAGCTGGTTCGGATCGTCCAACAGCTCCAGCCGGAGTTTCAGCCGCTGCACATAGGTCTTGATGTCGTGCGCGATCGCGCCGAGCATGGCGTTGCGCTCGCCCAGCAGCGTCGCGATCTGCTCCTGCATGCGAAGCGTCCTGCGGGCGAGCGCGGCGATCTCGGGCGAGCCACCGATGGCCATCGGCTGCGGAACGCCGGTGGCGGCAAAACCCTCGACCGAATGGGCGATGCGCTCGACGGCGCGGCCCTCGCGCAGGATCGCGATCAGGACGCCGCAGGCCAGCAGCAACCCGATCACCCCCACCCAAAAGCCGGTCGGCAGCCCCAAAATGCGCGGCAGCAGGTCGCCGCGAATCTCGGCCACCAGCCAATCGCCCGCGCTGAGGCGGACATAGACCAGCACGGGCTCGCCCGACAACGCCCAGTTGATGGCGCGGCGCTCGCGGCCGAACGGCCGGGTGCGGATCAGCGCGACCACGGAAGCGGCGTCCATGCCGGGGAGGCGTTTGCGCACGGCGTCCTCGACATCGCGCACATGGGCGAGATCGGGCGATGCCGGCGGACCTTCCGCCGTGACATGAACGTAGAGCCCCGCCCAGGAGATCGCGCCGAGCACGTCCTTGCGCTGCGGCTCGCTCAGGCCCGGCCAGAGATGGACGATCGAGGCGATCTGGTCGGGCACCAGGCCGGCCGCGCTGCCGATGCGGCGCTTTCGCGCTTCGACGAAGGTCGACGTCAAGGCGAGCACCTCGACCAGGATGGCGACGACGGCGATCCAGAAGAAAAGCCGCCACCATCGTCTGCGCGGCAGCGTCACGGCGCTTCTTCCACGGGCAGCGCTAGCAGATAGCCGGCATTGCGCACGGTCTTGATGGCGTCTTCCGGAAAGCCGGCATCGACCAGCTTTTTCCTCAAACGGCTGATCTGGACGTCGATGTTCCGGTCGAACACGTCGGAGGACCTGCCGCGGGTCCAGTCGATGAGCTGGTCGCGCGACAGGGTTCGCCCGGCCCGTTCGACCAGGCATCCGAGCAGATCGAACTCCCCGGCGGTCAGCGGCAAGACGCTCCCCCTGCCGTCAAGCACCGCGCGGCGGTCGCGATCGACGATGAACCCGCCGACCAGATATTTTGCGCGCCTCGTGGCGCCGCCGCGTCGCAGGATGGCCTTGACCCGCGCCACCAATTCGCGCCGCTCGAAGGGTTTTGGCAGGTAGTCGTCGGCGCCCGTCTCCAGCCCGATCGAACGGTCGACGCTAAGCGAGCGCGCCGAGACCATGAGGATGGGAACGTCCTGGGATTCGCGCAAGCGTTGGCAGAAGGTCAGCCCATCCTCGCCGGGCATCATGATGTCGAGGATGACCAGGTCCACCGCGTTGTGCGACCCGAGCACGCGGCGCGCCGCGGCCGTATCCTTGGCCAACGAGACTTCAAACCCCTCGCGCGTCAGCACGACCTGCAACAGCGAACGGATCTCGTCATCATCGTCCACGACAAGGATTTTCGCCGCCGCTCTGGTCATGCAAATCATTGTCTTGACGACGTCATCCGCTGGCAAGCGGCAAGTCGGCCCTGCAACAAATTGCAATATTCGGCTCTCGACCGGCAAAATCGCGGAAAACGATCGCCGCCATGATCGCCACCGTCGCCGCCCGGCATGTGGGCGGCACCTTTCAGCTCGAAGGAGGATGTGATGACGATGAAGGCAATGATCCTGGCCTCGGCAGCCCTTGCACTCACCGCCGCGACGGCGTCGGCAGCGCAGGCCGGCAGTTGGACGACCCGCTGGACCGGGCCCCAGGGCGGTACTTACGAAGGTGGCGGAAACTGCTTCAACGGCGCCTGCCGCAGTTCCGGAACGTTCACCGGTCCGCTCGGCGGAGTTTGGCGCCAGTCCGGCAGCGCCCATCAGGTCGGGCCCGGCGAGTGGGCCGGCGAACGCACGATCACCGGCCCCGGCCCCGGCGGGGGCGTTTGGCGGCATTCCTGGACCTGGCACTCCGGAGCAGCCGGAGGGCTCTGAGTCCTATCACGGCCGGAGGCCTGATCGGCGGTCCGTGGGCGCGCAGCCGTCAGGCGCGCCACGCCTGCCCTCAGCGCTCGCCCGGAGCGGTGAAGAATTGCTCGCCATAGGCGAAACGGTTTGGCTTGAGGAAAAAGCCAAGCAGCACTGCTCCGTCCGGCGCCACCGCTTCGTGCTGATTGCCGGCCGGGCGCCAGACGAACTGGCCCGGTCCGCATTTGCCTTCATGGTCCTCGAGCGAACCCTCGATCACATAGGTCTGCTCGAGCGCGGTGTGCTCGTGCAACGGCACGACCGCGCCAGGATCGAGCTTGAACAAGGCCGTGGTGACGCCGCTATCGTCGGTATAGAGCACCTTGATCTGGATGCCGGGGAATTTCGTGGCCTCCCAGGGCATATTGGGAACGTCGAGGTAATGCGCGGCGCGCTCCGGAGGATTTTCCGGCTTGATATCGGAATGCACGGGCTTGCGTTCTGGCCTGGACATGGTGTCTCTCCCTGCAATCTTACCGAAATAGGCTCGGCGACCGCGCGGCGCAACGGTCGCAGACGATCTGGCGGACGGTCGAAACAACGCCTCCTCAGTTCGAACCCGTCGTGCTCGAGGCGGGCGCGCGAAGGATGGTCACGCGGGTTGCGTCGACGAAATTCCTCTCATCCTGGCCGGCGTTGCGGAACAGGCTGCGTTCGATCTTGAGGGCGCGTCCCGACATGGTCTTGGTGCATGTCTCCTTGACATGAACCCCGCCAACGGGCTCCTCGCCGGACGCGAGCTCGCCCTGGGTGCAGGTCCAGCCGTCCGATCCGTAGCGGGCCTTCACCTGCGGACCGAACAGGAACGCTTTCTTGCGCAGATAAAGCCTCGTCTTTGGATCGGTGTCGATCTTGAGGCCGGTAACGATGCCATCCTTATCGATCAGCGCGGTCAGTACGACCGGATGGCCCGCCACGATGGTGCCGTCCTTGCTCGTCGCCGGATCGAAGCCGAAGTGAAGTGCGTGCAGCCCGT
>JAFAUV010000177.1 GCA_019243075.1 Bradyrhizobium sp. | reverse complement strand
GCATCGACGATCCAAAAAGGCTCCGAAACGAGATCGCGGCATGGCAAAAGAGGCGGAATAAAGCCCGCGCCCGCATCAAATGGATGTTCACAACTGACAAAGCCCGCGCCAAACTCCACCGCGCCTATCCAGCAACCGCCAAAGAGTCAAAATCACTGTGATGAACCACTAGGCCCAGGTGGAGATCAGGATTTCGGCAGCCTCGGCATCATGTCGACAAAGCCGTTGTAGCAGGCGAGCCGCTCGTCCTCTTCCTTGGTGTATTTGCACTCCATTACCGTCTTGGCCGTGGCGGCCTTCGGATTCGGCGCGGGCTTGATCACCTCGTCATAGCAATCGAGCCGGCCTTTGGTGCCGTCCTCGATGTCCTGGCAGGCCTGCAGGCGGACCGCGATCGATCCCTTGGCCTTCGGCGCTCCCGTCCTGGCCTGCTTGGCGGGCCTGGCCTGGTTGGCTTCGGCCGGCGGCTGATCCGCGGGCGGCGCGCTGGTTTGCCCGAAAGCTGCAGCGCAATAGAGGGTCGCGGCGAACGCCAACATCTTTTTCATGTCTTTAGTCTCGTGCTTTTGGGACCGTCCGGCGCCGTCTGGATCTTTATTCAATCAAACTGGCTTTGCCAACCGAGCGGCCGTTTAGCGGCAAATGCCGACGCGATCAAAGCAAAATGCTCAGGGATTTGCCGCTGATGGCAGAGATTTTCGTGCAATAGCGAGAATTATGGTCGTGCAATGCAGGAGCAGACCGTGGGCGGGACATTGCAAGGCCCGATTTGCCTGCTATATCGCTGCCGTTCCCGCTTACCTGCGCTCGTTCGCAGGAGTGAGCATCAGGAGACCCGCATGTCCGAGCACAAGTCCGAATCCGGATTCCAGTATTCCATCACGAATTTGAAACCCGCCGAGCCCGCGCAAAAGATCATCCTCACCTTTCCCGACGGCGCCAAGCGCGAATTTCCCAAGGACACGACCGGGCTTGAGATCGCGCAGGGCATTTCGCCTTCGCTCGCCAAGCGTACGGTCGCGATGGCGCTCGACGGCGAGCTTGCCGATCTCAACGATCCGATCGAGGCCGACGCCCGCATCGAGCTGATCAACCGCGAAGACGCGCGGGCGCTGGAGCTGATCCGCCACGACTGCGCGCATGTGCTGGCGGAGGCCGTGCAGTCGTTATGGCCGGGCACGCAGGTGACCATCGGCCCCGTGATCGAGAACGGCTTCTACTACGACTTCTTCCGCAACGAGCCGTTCACGCCGGAAGACTTCGCCGCGATCGAGAAGAAGATGCGCGAGATCATCGCGCGTGACAAACCTTTCACCAAGGAAGTCTGGGATCGCGAGAAGACCAAGCAGGTGTTTCGCGACAAGGGCGAGAATTTCAAGGTCGAGCTGGTCGATGCCATTCCGGGCGACGAGCCGATCAAGATCTATTTCCAGGGCGACTGGTTCGACCTCTGCCGCGGCCCACACATGACCTCGACGGGCAAGATCGGAGGCGCCTTCAAACTGATGAAGGTGGCCGGCGCCTATTGGCGCGGCGATTCCAACAATCCGATGCTGACCCGCATCTACGGCACCGCGTTCGCCAAGCAGGACGAGCTCGACGCTTATCTGAAGCAGATCGAGGAAGCCGAGAAGCGCGACCATCGCCGGCTCGGCCGCGAGCTCGACCTCTTCCACTTCCAGGAGGAAGGTCCCGGCGTGGTGTTCTGGCATCCGAAGGGCTGGACCATCTTCCAGGCCGTGATCGCCTATATGCGACGGCGCCTCGCCGGCGATTACAGCGAGGTCAACGCCCCGCAGATCCTGGACAAGGTCTTGTGGGAAACCTCGGGCCATTGGGACTGGTACCGCGAGAACATGTTCGCGGCGCAGTCCGCCGGCGACGAGGCCGAGGACAAGCGCTGGTTTGCGCTGAAGCCGATGAACTGTCCGGGGCATGTCCAGATCTTCAAGCATGGATTGAAGAGCTATCGCGACCTGCCGTTACGACTTGCAGAATTCGGCGTGGTGCATCGCTACGAGCCGTCGGGCGCGATGCATGGCCTGATGCGCGTGCGCGGCTTCACCCAGGATGTTGCGCACATCTTCTGTACGGAAGAGCAGCTCGCCGACGAGTGTCTGAAGATCAACGATCTGATACTGTCGGTTTATGCCGATTTCGGCTTCACCGGCGATCTCACGGTGAAGCTCTCGACGCGGCCGGAGAAGCGCGTCGGCACGGATGCGATGTGGGATCACGCCGAGCGCGTGATGGCGACCGTGCTGCAGGAGATCAAGTCGCGCAGCCACAACCAGACCATCGAGACCGAGATCAACCCGGGCGAAGGTGCGTTCTACGGCCCGAAGTTCGAATATGTGCTGCGCGATGCCATCGGCCGCGACTGGCAATGCGGCACCACCCAGGTCGACTTCAACTTGCCGGAGCGGTTCGGCGCGTTCTACATCGATCACGACGGCGGAAAGAAGCCCCCGGTCATGGTGCATCGCGCGATCTGCGGCTCGATGGAGCGCTTCATCGGCATCCTGATCGAGCATTATGCCGGCAACTTCCCGCTCTGGCTGGCGCCGACGCAGCTCGTCGTCGCCACCATCACCTCGGAGGCCGACGAATACGCCAAGAAGGTGTTGGCGGCGGCGCGGCGCGCCGGGCTTCGCGCCGAGATCGACCTGCGCAACGAGAAGATCAACTACAAGGTCCGCGAGCATTCACTCATGAAGATTCCGGCGCTGCTCGTGGTCGGCAAGAAGGAAGCCGAGACCCATTCGGTCTCCGTCCGCCGGCTCGGCAGCGACGGGCAGAAGGTGGCGACGACCGAAGAGGCGATCGCCGCGTTGGTCGATGAAGCGACGCCGCCGGACCTCAAGCGGGCCAAGATGGCGGCAGCCGCCTGATCATAATCGATCTAAACCGGCTTCCGCCTGCGCTTGCGCCCACCTATCTCGTGGGAAGCTCAACCCTGCGAAAGAACTGACCAGTGCCCGACGCCATTGAACTGTTGAAAACCCGCCGCTCGATGAAACCGCGCGAGATGACCGGTCCCGGCCCCTCGCCGGCCGAGCTCGACACCATTCTGACCATCGGAGCGCGGGTGCCCGATCACGGCAAGCTCGCGCCGTGGCGCTTCATCCTGTTCGAGGGCGACGCCCGCGCCCGCGCCGGCGAGGTCATCGCAAAGGTCTTTGCGAAGAAGAATCCGCAGGCCTCGGCTACCGAGATCGACGTGGAGAAGAAGCGGCTCACCGACGCGCCGCTCGTGATCGGTGTGGTCAGCTTTACAAAACCGCATCCCAAGGTGCCGCCGTGGGAGCAGGAATTGTCGGCGGGCGCCAGCGCCATGAATATCGTGACCGCCGCCACTGCGCTCGGCTATGGCGCCTGCTGGCTCACCGGCTGGTTCGCGTTCGACCGCGACGTGCTCGATGGCTTCGGACTGAGGCCGGACGAGAAGCTCGCCGGCCTTATTCATATCGGCACGCCGTCGAAGCCGAACGAGGACCGCCCGCGTCCCTCGCTGTCTGACATCGTCACGCGGTTCTGAAGGGGCGCTCACGCCGCCTTCGAGGCGCGCGCGCCGAATCGGAACAGGAGCTGCTCGACCTCGCTGGCGGGCTTGGGCGCGCTGAACAGAAAACCCTGGACCTGGTTGCAGCCTTCGGCGCGCAGCCATTCGAACTGATCCATGGTCTCGACGCCTTCGGCCGTGGTGGTGATGTTGAGGCTGCGGCCAAGGCCCGAGATCGCGCGCACGATCGCAACGCAGTCCGAACGCTCGGCAAGATCCTTGACGAAGGAACGGTCGATCTTGATCTTGTCGAACGGGAAGCTGCGCAGGTAGCTCAGCGAGGAATAACCGGTGCCGAAATCGTCCATTGAAATGCTGACGCCGAGCGCACGGAGCTGATGCAGGATGGCGAGGTTGGCCTCGGTTTCGGCGAGCAACAGCGATTCGGTGATCTCAAGCTCGAGCCGTTTCGGCGACAAGCCGGAATTCGCCAGCGCCGAAACGACGACCTGGACCAGATTGCGGCTGCGGAACTGCACCGACGAAAGATTGACGGCAACCTTGATCTCGGCAGGCCATTTCACCGCCTCGCTGCACGCCTCGCGCAGCACCCATTCACCGATCGAGACGATCAGGCCGATGTCCTCGGCGACGGGAATGAATTCCGCCGGTGAGATCATGCCCTTGTCCGGATGACGCCAGCGCAACAGCGATTCGAATCCGTCGATACGGTCGGTCGCGATGTCGACCAGTGGCTGATAATGCAGCTCGAACTCGCCATTGGCGAAAGCGCGACGCAGATCGAACTCCATGTCGCGACGCTTCTGCGCCCGGAGGTCCATCTCCCGCTCGAAGAAGCGGTGCACGCCGCCGCCCTCTTCCTTGGCGCGGTAAAGCGCGAGATCGGCGTTGCGCAGCAGCTCTTCGCTGTTATCGCCGTCGCCCGGCGAGAGCGCGATGCCGATGGAAGCGCCGATCACGACCTCGTTGCCGTCGATTTCATAGACCGCACTCAATAGTTTGATCAGCTTTGCGGCGAAGTCGCTCACCTCGTTCGGCGACACGTCGGAAGACAGGATGATCGCGAACTCGTCGCCGCCAAATCGCGCCGCGAGATTGTTGCCGCGAACCTCGGCGCGCAGCCGTTCGGCCACGAGTTTCAGCAAACGGTCGCCGATCGGATGGCCGAGGGAGTCGTTGACGTTCTTGAACAGGTCGAGATCGAGGTAGAGCACGGCAACGGCCGTGTCGCTCTCGAGCGCCTCCTTGAGCCGCTGCTGGAACAGTTCGCGGTTCGCCAGACCGGTCAGCCCGTCATGATGGGCCATGTAGGCGATACGCGCTTCGGCCTTGCGGCGCTCGGTGATGTCGACCACCGCGACCATGAAGGCGTCGCGGCCGTCGAAAGCGATGCGGCGGCCATAGGTCAGGACCTGGATCTCGCTGCCGTCGGCCTTGAGATGCCGCCAGTTGCGGCCCGAATAATTCGAGCCGCCAATCTGCTGCAGCGCCTCGGTATGGGTAGACCATTCGTCGCGCGGCCAAATATGCTGCAGCTTCATGCCGACGAATTCGCCGCGGCTATAGCCGTAGTGCTGGATCGCGGCGTCATTGACGCTGAGGAAGCGCGTGGTCTCGATGTCGAACACCCACATCGGCATGGGGTTATGGTCGAACAGCAGCCGGAACGAGGCTTCCCGGCGCTTCAGGGCGGTGACGTCGGAAATCGTCAGCGAGAGCACGTCGCCGAAGGCCGTCACGCCGAGCCTTAGGTCGCGGTCATCGCTGTCGATCTCGAACTGGCCGCGCTGGCCGGTGGCCACCACCCCGAACAGTCGCTCGGCAACCTCGGGCATGCACAGCAGATTGCCGCCTTCGCTGAGCCTGCGCCATTGCAGGCTTTGTCCCGGCACCTTCAGAAGCGCGGCCGCCGCCTGATTGTGATGCACGATCTGGAAATCGAACGGTCGTTGCCCGGCATCGCGCAGCGTCGCGAGCGACAGCACGCCGTCTTCCGTGCTGGCAAAGATCGCATCGAGGAGATTGTATTGGGCGCCCTGCTCGTTGACATAGGTGCCGACCAGCGTCCCGCCCCAGCGCGACGCCGTCGGCATCGCCAGCACGTCATAGGTCTTGACCATGCCATCGCGTACGCAATGCGCCAGCGCCAGATGCGGGCGGCCGTTGCGGAGTGCGATCGTCGCAGACTCATGCAGCACCGTCGCGCAATCGGGCGACAGCGCGCTCAGGGGAATGTCCCAGCGCTCGTCATTCAGCCATTGCTGGACGTAGCGGCCGGTGCGCGAGACTTCGAGCGTGTCCTGATCGTTCTTCAACAGCACGATGTGGTCGGCAAGGCGGCCAAGACCGCCCAACATCACGTCTTCATAACGAGGAAACTTTTCGCCGGGGCGCAGCGCGGCCTGCCACTTGCGCCGCAGGATCGACAGGTCGTCAAACATTTCGCGTTCGATTTTCTTGGATGACTTCCTGGCAACCATGACTTTCCCCGGCATTCCGGGGGTCATCCAAGAGGGGCCCGCTTAATGGCTTGTAAAAAATCTGCAAGCGGTACGTCGTTGTGGCGATTATGACGGTTTTAAGTGGCGTGATGGTTAGTGGGTGTTGTCAACCAGGACAACTCTCACAAGTTGTGCTTATGCCTCGTCCTTATGCCTTGTCCTGGCTAGCGCGCGATCACTTCGACTTCGCCGTCGACGCCGTTCACGACGTTGAAGGGCCGTTCATAGACCTTGCCCTCGTTCTTGGCGATGGCCCGATACTCGCCTTCGGACAGGACCACGCGCGGGAATGCGCCGATCGATTCCTTGATGACGTCGCCGCCCGGCGTGATCACCGACCAGGCGGTGTTGGCAAGCGCCTCGCCGCCCTTGTCGGAAACCAGCTTCAGCGTGATGACGGCGGCGCGGTGGGTGACGACGACATCGGTCAACTTGCCGGCCTGCACGCGGATGTCGGAGCGCACCACCGAATTGGCGTCACCGTA
>JAFAUV010000430.1 GCA_019243075.1 Bradyrhizobium sp. | reverse complement strand
CCGCTTCTGCTTCTGCTCGAGCCAGGAGGAATAGTTGCCCTGGTAGGGAATGCCGCGGCCGCGGTCGAGCTCGAGAATCCAGCCGGTCACGTGGTCGAGGAAGTAGCGATCGTGGGTGACGATGAGGATCGCGCCCGGATATTTCTCGAGATGGCCTTCGAGCCAGGCGACCGACTCGGCGTCGAGATGGTTGGTGGGCTCATCCAGCAGCAACAGCTCCGGCTGGTCGAGCAAGAGCCGGCACAACGCCACGCGGCGGCGCTCGCCGCCCGACAGCTTGGTCACGTCGGCGTCATCGGGCGGACAGCGCAGCGCATCCATCGCCTGGTCGACCTTGCTGTCGAGATCCCACAGGCCCTGCGCCTCGATCTCGTCCTGCAGCCTGGTCATTTCGTCGGCGGTCTCGTCCGAATAGTTGGAGGCCAGCTCGTTGTAGCGCTCGAGGATCGCCCTCTGCTTGGCGACCCCCAACATGACGTTATCGCGCACGGAAAGCTTGGGTTCGAGCTGCGGCTCCTGCTCAAGATAGCCGACGCGAGCGCCCTCGGCGACCCAGGCTTCCCCGCTATATTCCTTGTCGAGCCCGGCCATGATCCTGAGCAGGGTCGACTTGCCCGAGCCGTTGACGCCGAGCACGCCGATCTTGGCGTCGGGGTAGAAGCTCAGATGGATGTTATCGAGCACCTTCCGGGTCGGATAGCTCTTGGTCAGACCCTGCATGAAATAGACGAATTGGCGAGCCATCGAGGTCCTTCGAAACGAGAGGATTTATGGAAATTTGCTGCGGCTCATGTAGCCGCGCAGGCCCCAAAGGGCAACCAGGGTGGCCGCAGCGGCGTGTTTTCCAGCCATTCACCATGGATGAATACGAGGCCGACACCATGTGTGCGGCAGGTCACGACAATTGAAACTACTTTTTAATAGATCGGGCCAAAGCTGGTTTTCAGCGCCGAAAAGCGCGTTCAAGCGGCAAAAGCCGAGAACCGAAAACAGCGGGCCTGCGTCATGGCGACGACGATCTCAACCACCCTCTCCGCACCGGCGATGGGCCCGGGCGGACCGGCCATCTCCACCGGCTTCAAGGCGTTCTGGCGTCAGTTCTTCGCCAGGGCATTCGACCCCTACCGCCCGGAACTGCACTATATGCGCGGCCCGGGGCCGGCCTGGCGCGCCAAGTACGGAGCCGACGCCTCGTTCCGGCTCAAGCAATCAGGTGGTTGAGAGGCCACCCGACGCATTTTTGACGCGGCCGACCGCTTGCGCGGCGACCCCTTGCGCGCGACCATGGCGAGCTCACCGACGGCGGCACCTTCGGCTGCCGTCTTCTTGCCATGAACGGTGCTTTCATGACGCGGCTGCGCTGTGCCATTCCCGACGACTATTTCAAGCTTTCGCTTACCTCCGCCGATTGGTCCAAAATCACGGACCGGGTGGACCTCAGCGTGTTCGAACAGCCGTTCAAGTCGCAGGACGAAGCGGCTGCGGCATTGAAGGATTTCGACATCATCCTGGCCATGCGCGAGCGCACGGCGTTTCCGCGTGCGATGTTCGACAGGTTGCCGAACCTCGAGCTGATGATCACCGCCGGCATGCGCAACGCCGCGATCGACTTCGATGCGGCCCGGGACCACAATGTGGTGCTGTGCGGTACCAATTTTGCGCGTGACCCTACCGCGCCCCTGACCATGGGCCTGATCCTGGAACTGACCCGCAATATCGGCCGCGAGAGCGCGCGGATGCATGCGGGAGAGCCCTGGCAGGCGCATCTCGGCATCGAGATCGAGGGACGCACGCTCGGAATCATCGGGCTCGGCAAGCTCGGCACCAAGGTCGCCAGGCTGGCCCAGGCCTTCGGCATGAACGTGATCGCCTGGAGCCCCAATCTGACGCCGGAAAAATGCACCGAGGCCGGCGTGACCTACGCCAGCAAGGAAGATCTATTCAAGAATGCCGACATCATCACCATCCATGTCGTTCTGGGCCCGCGCTCGCGCGGCCTGGTCGGCCGCGAGGATCTGCTGCGCATGAAGCGGACGGCCTACATCGTCAATACCGCGCGCGGTCCGATCATCGACGAGCAGGCGCTCCTGGAAGTGCTGCAGCAAAAGAAGATCGCGGGCGCCGGCATCGACGTGTTTTCGATCGAGCCGTTGCCGGTCGATCACCCCTTCCGCACGCTCGACAACATGGTGATCACCCCGCATCTCGGCTACGCCACCGCCGAAGTCCTCCGCGGCCACTACAACCAGATGGTCGAAGGCATCGACGCCTGGCTGCAGGGCGAGCCGCTGCGCCGGCTCTCGTAAAATCGCCCCTTTCCAAAGAGAGGGGCAATTTGCAGTTCCCGTTTGGATCGCGATCAGCGCACCGTGACCGGCGCCGGCAGCGGCGGCACCACGGTCGGCTGCGCACCATAGGCCGGAGCGGCGGAAGCCTGTGCCGGCGGCGCTGCATAGGGGCCCGGCACCGCGGCCGCCGAAGCAGCGGCGGTTCCCGGCTGCGGATTGCCGGGCAGGACCACCACCCGGGTGCCGACCTTGGCGCGGTCGAACAGATCGGAGACGTCCTCGTTCAGCATGCCGATGCAGCCGGACGACACGAACTTGCCGATGGTCGAGGGCTGGTTGGTGCCGTGGATGCGGTACACGGTCGAGCCGAGATACATCGCACGCGCGCCGAGCGGGTTGCCGGGCCCCCCCGCCATGAAGCGCGGCAGATAAGGCTGGCGCTCGATCATTTCCGGCGGCGGAAACCAGTCCGGCCACTCCGTCTTCTTGGTGATCTTCTGCACGCCGGTCCAGGTAAAACCTTCGCGGCCGACACGCACGCCATAGCGAATCGCGCGACCGCTCCCAAGCACGTAATAAAGGTAGGTGTTCGGCGTATCGACCACGATGGTGCCGGGCGGCTCCTTGGTGACGAAATTGACTTCCTGCCGGCGCAGGTTCGGCGGCAATTGCGCCGGAGCCGCGTCGGGCTGCTCCTCCGGCGGCAGCGCGGCGATCGTCATCGGCCGGCCGTCAGGTCCGGCGGTAGGCGGCGGCTGAACCGAGCCTGTGACGGCCGGTCCTTGTCCCGGTGCGATGCCCTCAGGCGGGCGGAGCGCGCCCGCCTCGCCATAGGGGCGATTGGGATAGGGCGAGCCGGGCGGACGGTCGGCATAGATCACCGGCGGAGGTCCGGCCGGGCGACCATAGCGCGGATCGTCCGGCGACATCACCGGCCCGCTTGGAACGGCGTTGGCGTAGCGCGGGTCGTCGGGAGAAAGGATTGGACCGGTCGGGCCGGGCGGCGGCAAGGCCGCGGGGTTGGCCTCATCGTCTTCCAACTGGTCGAAATCGGGGGCACCGCGACGATACCCGGGTCCATAGCCGGGCGGATAGGGCTGCGGAGCCGGGGCATAGGTTCCGGGCGCCGGATAGGCCTGCTGGCCATGAGCGGGCGGCAGCAATACCGCGCCGGCCATCACGGCAGCCGCAATCGTCAGAAATCGCGTGATCATCATGGTGCTTTTATAGTCCCCAAGCCGACACCGGACCGTTAACGGCACATGACGGAAGATCGCGGCGCATTCAAGACAAAATACGGCAGGTGCGCGCCCGATTTCCGAAAATTCTGATGTTCCTTCAAGGCCGTGACGCCAAAGCCTCGCTTCCGCCGAAAAGTGCTTTTAACGCTCCGCACCCTTTCTGCCGCAACGAATTTTAACAAACGCTGAACGGCGCTTGCGGTATTCTCGAATCGAGCCTGATTCGCGGTAGCGAATGTAGGCCCATTCATCTCCATCCAGCGTTCACCGCGTTCCTTTTGGCTCCAGGCCCTCGCAGGCAAGCCTTGCGAAGGCGGAATCCCATCCAGAAATGCTCCCCGGTTTCCGTTTCCTGTTCTCCGCCATCGCCTTGTCGGTCTCCATCCTGATCTTCGGCCTTGGGGCGGCCGCCCTGTTGCGGGCCGCGCATGAGGAATTTGCCTCCAATCCGTCCTGGCGCGCCGCGCCCGAGCAGCCGATGCTTGCTCAGCAACAGATCGATGCAACCAAGCCGGTGCTCGCATTGCTGCAGGTCGAGCCTCCGCGCGAGGCCGCGGCGCTGCCGACCGCGACCAATGCGTCGCCCGCGACCGCTCTGCCGACCATCTCGCCCGCAAAGTCGGCGCCGTCCGAGCCGGAATCGGTAGCTTCGATGCCGTTTGAGGCGGACAAGGCGCCCGCGCTGAACCCGCAGGACAGG
>JAFAUV010000394.1 GCA_019243075.1 Bradyrhizobium sp. | reverse complement strand
GTGACGCTGTTCCTGGTCGATCCCAAGACCAAGGGCGTTGCCACCGAGCGCACCATCATGGTCGACGCCCACAACGCCGCGCGCATCAGCTTCGATCAGGTCGAGGTCGATGCCGATCACGTGCTCGGCGAAGTCGACGCCGGATTTCCGCTGCTCGAAGGCGTACTCAATATCGGCCGCGGCGCGGTTGCTTCCGAGATGGTGGGGCTGTCCGAGGAGGTGTTCTCGCGCACCGTCAACTATCTGAAAGAGCGCAAGCAGTTCGGCAAGGCGATCGGCGAATTCCAGGCGCTGCAGCACCGCGCCGCGCAGCTTTATATCGACATCGAGATCACCCGCGCCGCCGTGCTGAAGGCGTTGCAGACGCTGGATGGCGATTTCGACAAGGCAACCGCCGCGGTTGCCGTGGCGAAAGCCCGCGCTGGCACCACCGCGACCCGCGCGGCGCAGGAGGGCGTGCAGATGCATGGTGGCATGGGCATGACCGACCAGTTCGATATCGGCTTCTTCATGAAACGCGCCCGGGTGTGCGACGAATTGTTCGGCGACGCGAATTATCACACCGATCGCCTGGCGAGGATGCGGAGTTACTGAGGTAACTACCCGTCGATCCGGCGCGACGCTAAGCCGGGATCCGCAGCCGCCGGCCCCAGTTGGCTATTCCGGGAAAGAGGTCTCGTCCTCGCGAGGAGCGCAAGCGAGGACGTGTCCGCGTAGCTCGAAGAGCGAAGGCGGAAGCGTGCCCACCGTCATTCACGGACGCAATGTCGAGAGATGGGGGGCACGGCGCCTTTGTCCACCCTGCGGCAGTAGAACCAAATCACCGGATCGGCGGGGCGTATTGGATGCCGCCGTTGTTCCAGAGCTGGTTCAACCCGCGCGGGATTTTCAGCTTGGATCCTTCGCCGATATTGCGCTCATAGACTTCGCCGTAATTGCCCACATGCCTGATGATGCGTACCGCCCAATCCTTGGTCAGGCCGAGGTCCTCGCCATAGGTGCCCTCGTTGCCGACCAGGCGCATCACGTCGGGTTTTTTCGATTGCAGCGCCTCGTCGATATTCTTGGAGGTCACGCCGAGCTCTTCCGCGTTGATCATCGCATAGAGCGTCCATTTCACGATCATCATCCAGTCGTCGTCGCGCTGGCGCACCACCGGCGCGAGGGGCTCCTTGGAGATCACGTCGGGCAGGATGACGTTGTCCTCAGGCTTCGGCATGTTGAGCCGCAGCGCGTAGAGCTGGGAAATGTCGGCGGTGAAGGTGTCGCATTGGCCGTCCTGGTAGGCTTTGACGGCCTGCTCGAGCTGAGGAAACCTGACCTCCTCATACTTCATGTTGTTGGCCTTGAAATAATCGGCGAGGTTGAGCGCGGTCGTGGTCGACGCCTGCACGCAGACCTTGCTGCCGTCGAGGCCGAGCGCGGAATCGATGTTGCGCGAGCGCGGCAGCATGAAACCCTGCCCGTCGTAATAGGCCACCGCCGGGAAATAGAGGTCGTAATTCTCTTCGCGCGACATGTCCCAGGTCGAGTTGCGGGACAGAATGTCGACCTTGCGGCTCTGCAGCTCCCTGAAGCGCTCGTTCGCATCGAGCGGGATGAACTTGGCCTTGCTCGGATCGTCGAAGATCGCGGCCGCTACCGCGCGGCAGAAATCGACGTCAAAACCGCTCCAGTTGCCGTTGTCGTCGGGAATCGAGAAGCCGGGCAGGCCCTTGTTCACGCCGCAAAAGACTTCGCCGCGGCGGATGGTGCGCTTCAGCGTGCGGGTGTCGTAAAGCTCATAGGCGACGGCGGCGGCCGCAACCAGGACCGCGACGGCAAGCCCGATGGTAAGGCCTGCCCGGAATGAACGAAACATGTCTCTCTCTCGTCAGGAGCAAAAAGGGGGCGGAAGCGAAAGTCTTACAGTTCGGGCTTCTGCTTGACGATCACCTTGGTGCCGACCGGCACGCGATCATAGAGGTCGGCGACATCGGCATTGACCAGGCGGAAGCAGCCGGAAGAAATCTTGGTGCCGATGGTCCAGGGCTGGTTGGTGCCGTGGATGCGGTAGACGGTAGTGCCGAGATACATCGCCCGCGCACCCAGCGGATTGCCGGGACCGCCGGCCATGAAGCGCGGCAGATAGGGCTGGCGAGCGATCATTTCCGGCGGCGGGGTCCAGTCCGGCCACTCCTTCTTGTTGCTGATGCTGAGCAGGCCCTGCCACTGGAAACCGTCGCGGCCGACCCCGATGCCATAGCGGAGCGCGCGTCCGCCGGGCTGGATCAGATAGAGGTGGCGCTCGGCCGTCGAGATGATGATGGTGCCCGGCGGCTCGGTGGTCCGATAGAGCACCACCTGTTTCTGCCATTCCGGGTCGAGCTCGAAGCTGTCGTCGGCGACAAGGCCGGGCTGGTCGCCGGGGTCCTGCGACTGGGCGTAGCTGCCCGAGGCCGAGAACAACAGACCGACCGCGGCCAGCGACATCCAGGCCAGCTGACGAAGCTTCGTCATTGCAAAAGTCTCCTCAAGGGGCAGTGCGGGGCGTTTGTATCACTGTTTGGCAAATCACTGGAACCCCGAAGACTCAGGGCAGCTTTATGGCAAGTTCATGGTAGCGATCCGGTAAGCCCAGGGCGATATGACCAGGGTGTCGCCCGCCGCTCGGAATAGAACGACCCGGAAAGGGGGCATCCTTTCCGGGTCCTGGAGGTCTTGGGAGGTTGAAGAAAAACTATGCGGCGAGACTGTCGACGCCGGCATTGCGCAACAGGCCCGCAAGCTGCTTGCGGGCGTAGAACATGCGGGTCTTCACCGTGCTCTGCGGAATGCCGATGATCTGACCGACTTCTTCCACGGACTTCTCGTGGTAGTAGACCAGATTGATGATCTCGCGGTGGGCCGGCGACAGCTTTGCGACACAGGCGCGCAGGATCTGGCTGGTGGTCGAGCGGTCGAGCGAAACCTCCGGCGTGGCGGCCTCGTCGGCGATCTCGCGGACGTCCTCCTGATCGATGTCCTCGAACTTGCGCTGGCGCAGCGAGGTCAGCGCCTTGAAGCGGGCGATCGACAACAGCCAGGTCGAAACCTGGGAACGGCCCTCGAACTGGGTCGCGGTGCGCCACACGTCCAGGAACACCTGGCTGACGAGGTCTTCGGCCATGGTGGCGTCGCGAACGATGCGAAGGATGAAGCGGTAGACCCGCCCGTTATGACGGGAATAGAGGATGTGCATCGCGGTACGGTTGCCATCGGCAATGCTGTCCAGAAGCATTTCGTCCGAGGTCGCCTGAGCAGCGATGATGCTCTGGCGGGCAGCGGCGTTGATGGCGACGACGTTCTCCATGACAGGCTCCCAGCTACCGCTTGTGCGGCTTCCCTGCCAAAAGTGTTAATGAGCCTGCGTTTCGGGATGTCTGCTCCAAATGCAGAAAATGGTTTCTTGAACAGGAGAATTGTTTCGTCCGGGCCGTGCCCACGAAACAGTCGTGGCGAAATTGTGAACATTTTCAAGGCACGGAAAAATGGCGCGATTTCGTGAAAGGAAATGGTTCCGCGTCGCGAGGTGCTCCGCCCTGGTGCTTTGCCGCAATACGGGGCCTCGCAGCCGCGCCGGGGGGAAAATGCCTTATGCCTTGTCCCCGGCCGGGGAAAAAAGGTAGCCGCCGCCGCGGATGGTGCGGATTACCGCCGGTTTGGTCGGGTCCGGCTCGATCTTGCGGCGGATGCGCATGATGCGGAGGTCCACCGCGCGGTCGAAGGCCTCGCTGTCGCGGGCATTGGCGAGTTCGAGCAGCCGCTCGCGAGACAGCACCCGCTTCGGGTTGGCGGCGAACACCTTCAGGAGGCCGAATTCGGACGCGGTCAGCGGATGCTCGTTGCCCTCGTCATCGCGCAGCGCCTGGGCCTCGAGGTCCAGCCATTTGGTGCCGAAGCGGACCAGGTTCTCGGCCTTGGCGGAGGCCGCCTCCCCCGCCGCCGGCGCCGCCTTGGCCGGGCCGCTGCGGCGGAGCACCGAGCGGATGCGCGCCATCAATTCGCGAAGCTCGCAGGGCTTGGCGATGTAGTCGTCGGCGCCGAGCTCGAGCCCGACCACGCGGTCGATCGGGCTCGCGGTCGCCGTCAGCATGATCACGGGCACGTTGGTGCGGCTCTTGAGGTCGCGGATGATGGAAAGCCCGTCTTCCTCGGGCATGTTGAGATCGAGCACCACAAGGTCGGGCTCCGAACCGGCCGCGATGGCGCTGCGCAGGCTTTTGCCGCCATCGCACAGCGTCACGGCAAAACCGTGCATCTTGAGATAGTCGCCGACCATCTCGCGGGCCGGCGCCTCGTCATCGACGATGATGATGTGTTGGCTCTGGCTCATGACGGCTCGGCGGCGGGCAGCACGATGGTGAAGGTCGATCCCTTGTTAGGGCCTGCGCTCTCGGCCGTCACCTCGCCGCCATGCATATCGATGATGCGCTTGACGATGGAGAGCCCGAGCCCGGTCGAGCTTTCCCCCGCGGTCGGTTTGGCGGACAGGCGCTGGAAGCGGCCGAACAGCCGCCCCAGATCTTCCGGGGACAGGCCGGCGCCTTCGTCGGCGACGCGGATGACGGTGCTGTCGTCCTCATGGGTGACGGTCACCGCGATCTTGCCGCCGATCGGGCTGTATTTGATGGCATTGGAGACCAGATTGTCGATCGCCTCGCGGACGCGGTCGGTATCGCACATCGTCACGATGTTCGGCGGCGCCGACACGGTGATGGTCTGCTGCTTGTTGTGCGCGAGCGGCTGGTTGGCCTCGGCAACGTCGCTGACGAGCGCGGCGACGTCGACCGGCTCGCGGCGGATGGTGATGTCGAAGGCGTCCGCCATCGCGTCCGAGATCAAATGATCGACCATGGAGGTAAGGCGCCTGGTCGCGTCTCGGATGTGGTCGATCTGGGCGGTGATGCTTCCCTTCGACGTTCCGGTCGAGATCAGCTCGGTCAGCATCTCGGTGCGGCCGAGGATCACGCCGAGCGGATTCTTCAGGTCGTGGGCGACGGTGCCCAGAATTTCGTTCTTGAAGCCGTTGGCGCGCTGCAGCCGCAGCCATTGCGCCGACAGCCTGCGGTTCGCCTGCATCAGCGCGCGGGTGCGTTGGGCGACGCGGTCCTCGAGCTGGGTGTTGGCCTCGTGAAGCTGCTGATAGAGGATGACATTGTCGAAAGCGATCGAGAGCCGGCTGCCGAAAATCTCTACCAGCGAGCGGTCGGTCTCGGACAATTGCCGCTCCGATTGCAGGAGCACGACCACCTCGCGGCCGCTGCCGGTGCGCACGTAAAGCACGGTGCGGTGATCGGCGAACTCGTGCTTGCGGCGCCTGAAGGCGGCTTCCACCATCGCGCGCAGGTCGGCATCGAGCCATTTGGAGCTGGCCGCGCCGATGAAGCGGCTGTAGCAGCCCGAGCCCGCCAGCACCGAGAAATCCTCGCTGGTCGTTTTGCCGTCGTCGCGCAACACCAATATGCCGGCGCAATCGATATTGAGCAGCGAGGCGAGCTGGGTCAGTACGCCCTCGGCCAGCCGCTGCATCGAGCGGAAGTCGTACAGCGTGGACGCAGCGTCGATGATGATCTCGAGACCGCGCCTGGTCTGCACCATGCGTTCGAGCTGCTGATAGCTGCGCAGCGCGGCCGTCAGCGAGGTGAACAGCTTGTCGGCGGTGAGCTCGGTCTTCGCCTTGTAGTCGTTGATGTCGTACTGGACGATGACGCGCCGTTCCGGCGCCTGGCCGGGCTGGCCGGTGCGCAGGATGATGCGCACGGTCTCGTTCTTGATTTCGTTGCGGATGAACTCGACGAGCTCGAGGCCTGCGACGTCGGTCTCCATGATGACGTCGAGCAGGACGGCGGCGATGTCCTTGTGCGAGCGCATCAGCTCGCGCCCCTCGGCGGCCGAATAGGCCGACAGGATTTCCAGCCCCTGGCCGTCCAGCACATAATCGGAGAGCGCAAAGCGGGTGCCCTCATGCACCGCCTGATCGTCGTCGATGACGGCGATCTTCCATTTGCGGATGGACGAGTCGTCCGGGGCCGCCCCGGTATCGTCGATCAGGTGGAGGACATCGTCCTGTTCGGCCATTGCGCAGTTCCGTCTGGTAAGGTCTCGGGGGCCGCTAGGCCGCCCTTGGCGACCCTCGGCATGATAATGCGAAAAGTGGTGCCTTGTCCCAGCCTGGACTCCAGCATCATGCGTCCGCCGAGCTGCTGGGTTACGAGGTTATAGACGATATGCAGGCCCAGCCCGGTGCCGCCTTCGTTGCGGCGGGTCGTAAAGAACGGATCAAAGGCCTGGCGTTGCACGTCCGGCGTCATTCCGGCGCCGTCGTCGGCGAAACTGATCTCGACGTCCTCGTGGCCCCGGGCGCGCGCCGAGATCGAGATCGTGCCGGAACGCCCGTCGCCGAAGGCATGATTGACGGCGTTGAGGAAAAGGTTGGTCAGGATCTGGCCGTAGGAGCCCGGATAGCCGTCGATCAGCAGACCTTCGGGCACGTCGACGGTAAGCTCGATCGGCGCGCGCTTGAGCACGGGGCGCAGGCTGGCGATGATCTGTTCGGTCGCTTCGCCGAGCGAGAATTGCCGGCGCTCGGCATGCGAGCGGTCGACCGCCACCTGCTTGAAGGACTGAATCAGCTCGCCGGCGCGGTGGAGATTGGCCACCAATTGCTGCGCGGCATCGCGCGAGGTCCGAACGAACTCTTCCAATTGGGAGCGGCGCAGTCCGCCGCCCGACTTCAGCTCGGCCTCGAACATCTCGGTGCGCCTTGCGAAGCTCGAAGCGACGGTCAGGCTGATGCCGATCGGATTGTTGACCTCGTGTGCGACACCGGCCACCAGGCCGCCGAGCGCCGCCAGCCGCTCCGCATCGATCAGGTTCTGCTGCGCGGTGTTCAGCTCCAACAGCGCGCTCTCCGCCTTCTCCTTCGAGGAGCGCAACTCGTCCTCGGTCCGCCGCTTGGCGATGGCGTTCTCGCGGAACACCTCCACCGCGCGGGCCATGGCGCCGACCTCGTCGCGGGCGGTGGTGCCCTGAACCTCGCGGTCGTAGTCGCCGATCGTGATCGCCCGCATCGCGGTCATGATCTGCTGCAGCGGCAGGCGGATCGAAAGCGCGATCAGGACGCCGGCGGACAGGATGATGCCGAGGAAGATCACGGCGATCGACAGCACCCGGCGCGAGATCTCCGACAGGGTGCGGTCGAAGGTCTCCTGCGCCTTCTGCTCGCGTGCGCGCATCTTCTTGGAAAGCTCGTCGATGGCGCCGATTGCGTCGGCCTGCGTCGCGTCGATCGTGTTGCGCAACAGATCGGTGCGGTTGCTGAGCTGTTCCGACAATTTGTCCATTCCCTTGCGCAGCGCATCGGTCCGCTCCTTCAGCCGCACCAATGCCATGCGCTGCAGGTCGTTGTCGGCCAGATCGGCCATCGCGGGGATGGTCTTTTCGATGGTGTCGGTGTTGCGCCGCGCTTCCTCGGCGGAGGCCGTCGCGAGCGACAGGTAATAGGCGTTGGTGGCGACCAGCATCGCGGTAAAGGCTTCGCGGGACTTGCCGAGCGGGGGCCAGATCTGCGCGTCGCGGTGACCGGTGGCTCCTTCGATGATGGAATAGAGGCCCGCCATGTCCTTGGCTGGCCCAAGCACTTCGTCGTCATAGGTCTTGTTGATGGTCGCCTGCACCGTGCGCAGCTCGCCAAAACCGTCGAGGAAGCGCACGGTCACCCGCTCCAGCTCCTCGACCGACCCCGACAGCATCGGGTCGGTGGAGGCGCGCGTGGTCAATGTGCCGAGCACCGCCTCGCGCAGCAGCAGGATTTCGGCGAACAGCTCGGGGTTCGGCTGGTTGATGTAGCGATGGATCAGGTTCTGCAGCCGGCTCGTCTCGCTTTCCAGCAAGGCCAGGATCTTGTCGGACTCGCGGACCTGCCGGACGTCGTCCCATGCCGAGCCGAGCACCTCGGCGCCATTCCAGATCATCGCGGCCAGCACCACGACCACGGCCGAGTTGAGCGCGGCGATCGACAGGATGCGCCAGCGGATCGGAACCGCGCGCAGCAGCCCGACGATGCGCGCGCGGACGCGCGTGGCGAGGCTCGCCTGTCGCTCTGCTGTGTCGTTTGGTCCAGGCATCGGCAAGACTTGCGTCACTCCACCTTGCGAATGCGTTCGATCAGCCGCGCGGCGGCCGGATCGCGTTGCGTCTTTTCATAGATCCCGGCCATCGCCGCCTCGAACGGCTTGCGGTCGAAATC
>JAFAUV010000384.1 GCA_019243075.1 Bradyrhizobium sp. | reverse complement strand
TGTTCACCAAGGCGGTCGCAGCGAAAATCGGTTTCCAGGAGAACCGTGCAAACGAGCTGATCGTGCGCGACGACAAATTCACCGGCGAGGTCAAGGAGCCGATCCTCGGCCGCGCGACCAAACTCGCGACCCTGATCGAACTCACCGAGGATTTCGACCTCGACGACATCGATACTCTCGTCGCAGGCGACGGCGCCAACGACCTCGGCATGATCCAGAATGCGGGGCTCGGCGTCGCCTACCACGCCAAGCCCGCGGTCGCGGCGGCGGCCGCCGCGCGGATCGACCACGGGGATCTCACGGCGCTGCTTTATGCGCAGGGGTATCGAAGGGAAGAGTTTGTAGAGGGTTGAATGCCGACCATCCTGCGTTGGGGGCCTCATCGGGCGTTCTTCTACTCAAACGACGCGGCGAGCCGCCGCACATTCATGTCCGGTCTGCAGGGGCGGCCGGGACGCTAACGCTCGTCATGGCCGGGGCTAACGATGAAGCCCGAGCTGTCATCACCCGCGAAAGCGGGTGATCCAGTATTCCACAGACGCCTGTTTGTTGCGGATACGCCGCGGCGTACTGGATACCCCGCTTTCGCGGGGTATGACTCGCGTGTGAGGCGCGCCTCGTCCGTTTACTGCACGCTCAACGCAACAAAGCGCAGCTCGCCATCCGCGTTCGACACGAGCAGCAGCACGGACTTCTTGCCATCCTTCTTCAGCTGGTCGATGCGCTTCTTGATGTCGGCAGCGCTGGAGACCGCTTCCTGGGCCACCTCGACGATGACGTCGCCGGCAGAAAGATGCTTGTCGGCCGCGTCCGAGGTGCCGTCGACGCCGGTGACGAGCACCCCCTTCACGCTGTCCTTGATCTTGTACTTGCTGCGCAGGTCCTTGCTCAGCGCCGCGAGATCGAGCCCGAGCGCCTTCTGCGTCACCGGCTTGTCTGCCGGCTCGTCCTTCTTCACCGAGGCCGGCTGCGCCTTGTCGGTGTCCTCGAGGCGGCCGAGCGTGACCTTGTGGGTCTCCTCCTGGCCTTTGCGGATCAGCACGACGTCGACCTCCTTGCCGACCGCGGTATCGGCCACCACGCGCGAAAGGTCCTTGGGCTCCTTGATTTCCTTGCCGTCGAAGGTGGTGATGACGTCGCCGGGCTCGATGCCGGCGGGCTTTGCCGGGCCCTTGTCATCAACGCCGGCGACCAGCGCGCCGCGCGCCGGCTTGATGTTGAGGCTCTCGGCAATCTCGTCGGTGACGCTCTGGATGCGCACACCGAGCCAGCCGCGGCGCAACTCGCCGAACTGCTGCAACTGCGACACCACGCTTGCCACCGTCTTGGAAGGAACGGCAAAGCCGATGCCGATCGAGCCGCCGGAAGGCGAGATGATCAGCGTGTTGACGCCGATCACCTCGCCGTCGAGGTTGAACAGCGGGCCGCCGGAATTGCCGCGGTTGATGGCGGCATCGGTCTGGATATAGCTGTCATAGGGACCGGAGGAGATGTCGCGGTTCTTCGCCGAGACGATACCGGCCGTCACCGTGCCGCCGAGGCTGAACGGATTGCCGATCGCGATCACCCAGTCGCCGAGGCGGAGCCGGTCGGAATCGCCAAACTTCACCGCAGTCAGCGGCCGCGGCGGCTTGAATTTCAGGACCGCCAGATCGGTCTTCTTGTCGATGCCGACGATGTCGGCCTTGATCTTGGTGCCATCGTTCATGATGACGTTGATCTCGTCGGCATCCGCGATGACGTGATTGTTGGTGACGACGATGCCCGAGGGGTCGATGATGAAGCCGGAGCCCAACGAGTTGGTCTTGTGCGGCATCAGATCGCCGCCGCCCTTGCCGCCCCTGCGGTTCTTGAAGAAGTCGTCGAAGAACTCCTCGAAGGGCGAACCCGGCGGCAATTGCGGCATGGTGCCGCGGCCATCGCCAGCCTTGGCTTCCACCGTCTGCGAGGTCGAGATGTTGACCACGGCATCGATCACCTTCTCGGCGACATCGGCGATACCCTCAGGCCCGCGCGCGAATGCCGGCGCGGAGATCAGCGCACCGGCCGCGCCAAGCCATATCGCAGCGAGCATGGGGCGCAGGCGCCGGCTCAAGGCTGTTGTCGCAGCGGTCATATCGGAATCTCTCCAAAAGAATCTGATTTTCGACGCCCACCCTGCGCCCTCAAGGGGCGGCGGTGCAAGCGTTCTCGCAGTTCGGCTCAACGCGCCATCAAGCTACTTAATACGGCAAAAAGCCGACGTTAACCCCTCACGATCACGTTGTTATTTCAGGTTGTTATTTCAGGCTGTTATTTGCCCGCCATTCCGGGACGGTGCGCCAGCACCAGCCCGGCAATCTCCGGAGTTCGGGTCCGCGCTTTCGTCCCGGTATGACCCTTCCGTCAAATCGGGCGGCGGATCGCCCAGATCAGGATCAGGCCCACCACCGCCGAGCCGATACCGACCGCGCGCAGGATATTGTCCGGCGTCGCCAGCGCGCTTTTCATCGCCCGACGCATCCAGGTCGGGCTCGCCGCGAACATCAGCCCCTCGATCACGAACAGAATGCCCACACCGATGAGGAAGTCGGCAAACGCAATAGACCTCATCGGACCGGAACCTCCCGTGTGATTCTTTTCTTAAGGCGGACCCGACGAAGCAATCGTGTCGCTTCGTCCCTGTCAACTCCATAACCGCGGCGCCGCACCCCCCGCGCGCGCCTTACGGCTTGGCCGCCGGCACGCCTGGCGCCGACCCGCTCGTGGTCGCCGGCGGAGCCTCGGCCGACTTGCCCGACGGATTGCCGAAATAGCGGAAGAAGTCGGAATCCGGCCGCAGCAGGAAGCGGGTATCGGCACTTTTCAGCCCGTTTTCATAGGCCGTCATCGACCGGTAGAAGGCGAAGAAATCCGGGTCCTTGCCATAGGCTTCGGCGAACAGCCGGTTGCGCTCGGCATCGCCTTCGCCGCGGGTCTGCTCCGCCCTGGAATTGGCCTCCGCCACGATCACGGTGGACTCGCGATCGGCGTTGGAGCGGATTTCCTGGCCCTTCTGCGCGCCTTGGGCGCGGAACTCGGCGGCTTCGCGCTGCCGTTCGGTCTGCATGCGCTGATAGACCGCCTGGCTGTTCTGCTCGGGCAGGTCGGCGCGGCGGATGCGCACGTCGACCACCTGAATACCGTAGCCGTCGGCCTCCTTGTCGAGCTGGTCGCGGATACGGCCCATCAGGGCCTCGCGCTCGTCGCGCACCACCTGGATGAAGGTGACCTCGCCAAGCACGCGGCGCAGCGCCGCGTTGAGCAGCGTGGTGAGCTGCAGATTGGCGGCCTGAACGGTGCCGACGCTCTGGTAGAAGCGCAGCGGATTCTTGATGCGGTAGCGGGCGAAGGCATCGACGACCAGCCGCTTCTGGTCGGAGGCGATCACCTCCTGCGAGGGATTCTCGAGATCGAGGATGCGCTTGTCGACGGGAATCACGGTGTCGATGAACGGCGCCTTGACGTAGAGGCCAGGCTCGGTGGCGATGTTGAC
The DNA here is from genome assembly GCA_019243075.1 of Bradyrhizobium sp. Taxonomy (GTDB): domain Bacteria; phylum Pseudomonadota; class Alphaproteobacteria; order Rhizobiales; family Xanthobacteraceae; genus Bradyrhizobium. Next base: position 4,875 of record JAFAUV010000384.1, on the reverse strand, counting down.
GGGTTCGCCGAACCGCACCACCAGCGCCTGTTCGGTCTGCTGCACGGTGAACAGCGAGCTATACGCGACGATGGCAGCGACCAGCAGCAGAATCAGCGTGACGATGCCGGTGACGGGAGACCTCATCGCGTGCCTCCGCTTCCCTGTTGCTGCTGGCCGGTGGTGGCCTGGCGCCGCGGCGTCAGCTCGTTGAGCGGGAGATAGGGCACGACGCCCTGGGCGCCGGCGCCGCCGTCATAGATCAGCTTGTCGGAGCTGCCGAGGATGCGTTCCATGGTCTCCAGATAGATGCGCTCGCGCGTCACGTCCTTTGCCTTGGCATATTCCTCGTAGACCTTCAGGAAGCGCGCGCTCTGGCCCTTGGCCTCGGCGACTGCCTGCTGCTTGTAGCCCTCGGCGGCCTGGATGATCTGCGCCGCGCGGCCCCTGGCCTCGGGCACGACGCGGTTGGCATAGGTTTGCGCCTCGTTCTGCAGGCGCTCGAGGTCGGCGCGCGCCGCCTGCACGTCGCGGAAGGAGTCGATCACCTGCGCCGGCGGATCGACCTTCTGCATCTGCACCTGCGTGATCTCGATGCCCGAGCCGTAATTGTCCAGCGTCTTCTGCATGAGCTGCTGCACGCCCTGCTCGGTGGTGGTGCGGGCGCCAGTCAGGATGGGCTGGATGTTGGAGCGGCCGATCACCTCGCGCATCGCGCTTTCGGCCACCGCCTTCACGGTACCTTCGGGATTCTGGATGTTGAAGAGGAAGTCGGCAGCGCCTTTCGGCTTGATCCGCCACAGCACGGTGAAGTCGACGTCGACGATGTTCTCGTCGCCGGTGAGCATCAGGCTTTCCTCGGGCACGTCGCGCATGGTGCGGCCGCGCCGCGTCGGATCGTCGATCAAGGTCATGCCGATCGAGATGGTGGAGACGCGCAGCGCCTTCGGCAGCAATACGGCCTCGATCGGATAGGGCAGGTGGTAGCGCAGTCCCGGCTGGGCGTCGCGGACATATTTGCCGAAGCGCAGCACGATGCCGAGCTCTTCCGACTGCACGCGGTAGAAGCCGGACACCGCCCAGATCGCCAGCGCGCCGATCAGGAGCAGGGCGATGCCGAGGCCGGAGAAATAGCCGCCGAGCAGCAGCTGCTGCAGCCGGTCCTGGCCGCGGCGAAGAAGGTCCTCCAGATCGGGCGGCCTCGGGCCGACCGGCTGCGGGCCGGAGCCCCAGGGCCCTCGCGGCCCCGAGCCCCAGGGGCCACCGCCCTGATTCTTCCACGCCATCGACGCTCTCCTTCGCGGGGGTCTGGGGACGGATACGCCCGGCCCCTCGCTCATCGGCAGGCCTTATAAGGGAGGCGCCCTCCCCTTACAACGCAAGCTTGGGTCGGGTGCAGCTATGCTTCAGGCTATATTTGTCAATGTAAACCTTACCGAACGGGGTTAATGCGCCCGGTCGCGACGGCGGTAGGTCACATAGGAAAAGGCCGCGGTGTCGTCGGGGCCCGCGGCATGGCGTACCCGCGCCACTTCTTCCCATGCGGCCGGATCGATCGCCGCCAATCGCGTATCGCCTTGCGGCCTTGCATGCACTTCGGTGACCTCCAGGCGATCGGCGCCGTCGATCCATTGCGCATAGATTTCGGCGCCGCCGATCACGGCGATTTCAGCCACCGAGCGCCGCAACGCATCGCCGCGTGCCACGGCGCCCGCCGCCTCCAGCGACGTCGTCACCACGGCACCGGCGGCGCGAAAATCATCATCCCGCGTGATCACGATGTTGGTCCGGTGGGGCAGCGGCCGCCTGAGCGAGATGAACGTCTTGCGTCCCATCACGACGGGCTTGCCTGTCGTGATCGCCTTGAAGCGCTGCATGTCGCTTTTCAGCCGCCACGGGATGGCGCCATCGGCGCCGATCACCCCGTTGTCCGCGACGGCAACGATGAGGACGGTTTCGATCACGGCTCTGCCTTTGCGAGCTGCGCCAGCGCCGCGCCGGTGATCTTGCACAGCTTCCACTCGTCCATCAGCACCGCGCCGAGCGACTTGTAGAAATCGACCGACGGCGCGTTCCAGTCGAGCACGCTCCACTGCATTCGCGACCAGCCGTTCTCGGCGCAGAGTCTGGCGAGATGGACGAGCAGCGCCTTGCCGATACCCTTGCCGCGAAAGGCCGGACGCACGAACAGGTCTTCGAGATAGATGCCCGGGCGCCCCGCGAAGGTCGAGAAGTTGAAGAACCACACCGCAAAGCCGGCCGGCTCGCCGCCCCACTCCGCGATTTCACAGAACAGAAGCGGATGCTCGGTGAACAACGCCGCGGCGATGCCCGCCTCCGTTGCCTCGACTTCATGCGAGAGCTTCTCGTATTCGGCCAGCTCGCAGAGCAGCGAGAAGATCAGCGCGGCATCCTCTGGGCGAGCGCGGCGGATCGAGAGCGACATGCAATCGCTCACACCGCGACTTCGGCCTTGATGTGCGGGTGCGGATCGTAGCCTTCGAGCACGAAATCCTCGTAGCGGAAGCAGAAGATGTCCTTCACGTCGGGATTGATCTTCATGACCGGCAACGGCCGGGTCGGCCGCGTCAATTGCAGGCGGGCCTGCTCGAGATGGTTGGAATAGAGATGCGCGTCGCCGAGCGTGTGCACGAAGTCGCCGGGCTTCAGCCCGGTCACCTGCGCCACCATCATGGTGAGCAGCGCATAGGAGGCTATATTGAAGGGCACGCCCAGGAAGACGTCTGCCGAGCGCTGATAGAGCTGGCACGACAGCTTGCCGTTTCCGACATAGAACTGGAACAGGCAGTGGCACGGCGGCAGCGCCATCCTGTCGACATCGGCCGGATTCCAGGCGGAGACAATCAGGCGGCGGGAGTCCGGATTTTTCTTGATCATCTCGACCACGTTCTTGATCTGGTCGATGTGGCCTCCATCGCCTGCCGGCCAGGAGCGCCATTGATGGCCATAGACCGGGCCGAGATCGCCATTGGCGTCCGCCCATTCGTCCCAGATGGTGACGCCGTGGTCGCGCAGATATTTGATGTTGGTGTCGCCCTTCAGGAACCAGAGCAGCTCATGCACGATCGCCTTGAGCGGCAGGCGCTTGGTGGTCAGCATCGGAAAGCCGGCCGACAGATTGAAGCGCATCTGATGGCCGAATACCGACAGCGTGCCGGTGCCGGTGCGGTCGTGCTTCTGTGCGCCATCGGCGAGAATGCGCTCGAGCAGGTCGTGATACTGGTTCATGGCGTGCCTTTTGGCGGGACGCGAATGCCGCGGTCCGCCGCCTCCGATAGCCGCGATTCGCACCCTTGAGGGCGATTATAGCCAAAAAAATGGAGGTTTTGCCCATAAACAACAAGGGCGATCCGACGCCCGCGGCCGCTCAAACGAGGCCCGCCAATCCCAAAATGCCGCCAGCCAGCAAGAGCCAGAGCGGATTGAGCCGCGTGGCAAAGGCGAGCGCGGCAACCGCCAGAGTGAGAATGACTGCGGCCCAATTCTGGTCGGCAGCCTGCGCCACGATCAGGGCCGAAGCGGCCATCAGGCCGATCGAGAGCGGCACGAGAGCGGCCTGAATGATGGACGGCCAGCGCGAGGCGGTCTGCCGGCGCAGCAGCCGGCTCACATAATAGGCGAGGGTCGCAGTCGGCACACACATCGCAAGCGTCGCCACGATGGCGCCGCCGAGGCCGGCGACCGCATAGCCGATCAGCGTCACGATCAGCACGTTCGGTCCGGGCGAAAGCTGCGAGATCGCATAGACGTCGGCGAATTGCCGGTCGCTTATCCAGTGCTGCACGTCGACGGCGATGCGGTGTATCTCGGGAATCGCGGCATTGGCCCCGCCGACCGCAAACAGGGACATCAGGCCGAAGGTCGCGATCAGCGACCAGATCGGGTTGGGGGCCTCGTTCATGCGGGAGCCTTCCGACGCATCAGGAACGTGATCCCAAGCGACACCGGCACGGCGACGAGCAGTACCGCCTGCAACGGCCAGCGCATGAGACCGATGGCTGCGAAGACGGCAACCATTAGGATCAGTCCGGTCAGGTCACGCCGCTCGAGTAGCGGCCTCAGCATCCTCATAACCACGGCGATCAACAACCCCGCCGCAGCGCAGGAAACCCCCGCCAGGATGTGGCGAAGCAATTCGAACTGGCCGAAACGGGCGTACAGTACCGCCAGCGCCGTGACCAGCACCATCGGCGGCCCGACCAGCCCGGCAAAGGCCGCGGCGGCGCCGGCAAAGCCGCCGAAACGCGACCCGAACACGACCGACAGATTGACGATGTTCGGGCCCGGCAGGAAATGGCAGAGGGCAAAGGCCTCGTTGAACTCGTCGGAAGTCATCCAGCGGCGCTCATCGACGAGGCCGCGGCGGGCGAAGGCCAGCACGCCGCCAAAGCCGGCGAGCGACATCCTGGCAAAGGCGAAGAACAGCGTGAGCACGCCCGGCGCGGGGGATTTGGCGGGTTTAGGGAGAGCCGGCGCCGCCTCTGCCGGAGGCATTTCCGGGGACATTTTTCAGATTTAGAACGCTGGACGCCTCCAGGCCAACCCAATTCGGCGGCTCCGGCCCGTTTTCCGAAAGATTTTGACCGCAAAGGCAGCACTGTCTTTTCCGACTTCAGCCCCCTATATTGCAGGTGCCGGTTCGCCGGCTATGGAAATAAATTGCCGTCGCAATAAACCATTCGGACCCGGGGGCGGTACCCGGCGCCTCCACCAAAGCCCGTCGACCCCGGCGGGTTTTGGCGGGGGCGAAACAGGATCGACGAGGGCGTAAAGGGCGCGCTTTTTCCCGGTATTGTTCCGCCGTTATCGGGCTACTGCAATAGTTGCCAACGACAACTATGCTCCGGTTGCTCAGGCTGCGTAACGCAGTTTGAA
>JAFAUV010000092.1 GCA_019243075.1 Bradyrhizobium sp. | reverse complement strand
TCGCCGGCCTTGGCCTCGCAGATCCTGACGCCCGCCGAGGACAAGCGGCCGCCAGCCCGGTGGAACCTTCTCGCTCGCGGCTGGGAAAAATTCACCGGCGTGTTCAACCGCGGCTTCGATTGGGCGTCGCATCGCTACGGTGTCGCCGCGGGCTTCGTGATCCGGCATCGCGTGGCGATGCTCTTGATCTACGTCGTGCTGATCGGCAGCGCCGGATGGCTCCTCGCCACGACGCCGCAAGGCTACATTCCGGCGCAGGACCGCGGCTATATCATCGTGTCGGCGCAATTGCCGGGCGCTGCGTCACTGGCGCGGACGACCGAGATCGTCCGCAGGATCGAAAGCATTGCGCTTGATACACCCGGCATCATTCGCGTTGCCGCGTTCGCGGGGCTGTCCGGGGCGACCCGTACCCAGGCGAGCAATTCGGCGGCGCTGTTTCCGGTTTTCGAGGAGCCGGAGATGCGCCTGAAGAAGGGCCTGACCGCGGCCGTCATCACCGCCGATTTGCGCAAGCGGCTTTCGGCTATCGAAGGCGCCTTCATCATCGTAATTCCGCCGCCGCCGATTCCCGGCATCGGCACCGGCGGCGGCTTCACCATGCGCATTCAGGACCGCCAGGGCCGCGGTCCCGAACTGCTGGCCGCAGCCACCGACGAGCTCGTCGCCGCCGCGCGCCGGGCGCCGGGCCTGACCTCGGTATTCTCGCCGTTCTCCGCCAACACGCCGCAGGTCTTCGTCGACATCGACCGCATCAAGGCGCAGAAGCTCGGCGTTCCCATCCAGAACATCACCGACACGATCGAGACCTATTTCGGTTCGGCCTATGTCAACGACTTCAACCTGTTCGGCCGCACCTATCACGTCACCGCCCAGGCCGATCTGCCGTTCCGCAAGGAGCGCGCCGACCTCGCGCGGCTGCGTACCCGCAATGCCAATGGCGACATGGTGATGCTCGGCAGCGTGGTCGATTTCAAGGACATCTCGGGTCCGGACCGCGTGGCGCGCTACAATCTCTATCCGACAGCGGAATTGCAGGGTGACACGCTGCCCGGAATCTCCTCGGCCACCGCCATCGACATCATGAAGCAGCGCGCCGACGAGACGCTGCCGAGCGGCTTCTCCTATGACTGGACCGACCTGTCCTATCAGCAGGTCAATGGCGGCAATGCGGGGTTGTTCGTGTTTCCGATCTGCGTGCTGTTCGTTTACCTGGTGCTGGCCGCGCAATATGGCAGCTGGAGCCTGCCACTCTCGGTCATCCTGATCGTGCCGATGTGCCTGTTCGCCGCCACCATCGGCGTGCGCATCATGGGGCAGGACGTCAATATCCTTACCCAGATCGGCTTCGTGGTGCTGGTCGGCCTGGCCGCGAAGAACGCGATCCTGATCGTCGAGTTTGCGCGCGACATCGAGCTCGAGGGCAAGCCGCGCCTCGATGCCGTGATCGAGGCCTGCCGGCTGCGCTTGCGGCCGATCCTGATGACGTCGTTCGCCTTCATCCTCGGCGTGCTGCCGCTCGTGGTATCGACCGGCTCGGGCTCGGAGATGCGCCAGGCGGTGGGAGTAGCCGTGTTCTTCGGCATGCTCGGCGTCACCCTGTTCGGCCTTGTCTTCACGCCGATCTTCTACATGGTGGTCCGCAACCTCGCGGACCGCTCCGGCGCCAGGAAGAAGCCGGAGGCGGTTGCGGCCTGAGGGCGGCAGCTTTCGCAGCCGTCGTTCCGGAGGGCGAGTGGCGCGCCCGGAATGATGGAAGCCAGTCCGTACGACCGGCCGAGGTCGAAATGGATGGGCACCGGCAGGGTTATCAAATATACAGCACGCTCGAAGGCGTGATTTTTCAAACGGCTGGGAGGCATTGATGAAATCGGCATGGATGGCCGCCATGGCAATGAGCGGCCTGCTCGCGGCGGCGCCGGCCTCGGCGCAAGGCGTCACGATCGGGGTGCTGAACGATCAGTCCGGCGTCTACGCCGACTATGGCGGCAGATATTCGCTCGAGGCCGCCAAGATGGCGATCGAGGATTTTGGCGGCGAGGTGCTGGGCCAGAAGATCGAGCTGGTCACCGCCGACCACCAGAACAAGCCCGATCTTGCCACCTCGATCGCGCGCCGCTGGTACGACAGCGACGGCGTCGACATGATCACCGAGCTCACGACCTCTTCGGTGGCGCTGGCGGTCCAGGAACTGTCGAAGGAAAAGAAGAAGATCGACATCGTGGTCGGTGCCGCGACTTCGGCCCTCACCGGCAGCGCCTGCGCTCCTTACGGCTTCCACTGGGCCTTCGACACTCATGCGCTCGCGGTCGGCACCGGCGGCGCGCTGGTGAAGGCGGGCGGCGACACCTTGTTCTTCCTGACCGCCGACTACGCCTTCGGCTATGCGCTGGAAAAGGACACCAGCGACATCGTCGCCGCCAATGGCGGCAAGGTGTTGGGCTCGGTGCGCGTGCCGCTGAACTCGTCGGATTTCTCCTCCTTTTTGCTGCAGGCGCAATCATCGAAAGCCAAGATCGTCGGCCTCGCCAATGCCGGTCAGGACACCACGAACTCGATCAAGCAGGCCGCCGAGTTCGGCATCGTCAAGCAGGGCCAGAAGCTTGCCGGGCTCCTGATGACGCTTGCCGAGGTTCATGGCCTCGGGCTCGACGCCGCGCAGGGCCTCGTCCTCACCGAAGGCTTTTACTGGGACCATGATGACCAGAGCCGCGGCTTCTCGGAGCGCTTCTTCAAGCGCACCGGCCGGATGCCGAGCATGATCCATGCCGGCACCTATTCGGCCACGCTGAGCTATCTGAAGGCGGTCAAGGCTGCCGGCACCAGGGATACGGAAGCCGTTGCCAGGAAGCTGAAGGAATCGCCGGTCGACGACGCCTTCGCCAAGGGCAAGGTGCTGGAGAACGGCAGCATGGTTCACGACATGTATCTGTTCGAGGTGAAGAAGCCCTCGGAGTCGAAGAAGCCCTGGGATTACTACAAGCAGCTCGCCGTCGTCCCCGGCGATCAGGCATTCTTCACGGCCAAGCAGAGCGGCTGTCCGCTGACGAAGTGAGAGCGGCGCGGAGCAATCCAGGTGTAGTCGTACATGTTGCGATCTCCGCGGCGCGGGAGACACTCCTCAATATCCCGTTAGCTCCAGATAGCCCACGCCGGCGTGGCTGCCGGCAAAGCTGATCGGGCCTTCCCAATAGGCGAAGCTCGTGCCCATCCAGGCTTTGGGATTGAGCGGCGCGGTCTCGATCGCAACCGACAGCGACGGGACGGCGATCTGCCAGGCGACCGGCAGCCTGTGGCCCTCGACCTCGACCGGCGCATGCGGCGTCATCCGGATATCGGAGGGCGTGAGCCGTCGCGTCGTGGCGTCGGCAAGAATCCAGGTGCCGGACGCATAGTCGTGGCCGTCCTTTTGGCGCATCCGGTACAGCATCAGCTTTTCGCCGCCGGCGAAATGCAGCGCCAACCAGTCCCACCCGGTTTGATCCGTTGCCAGCGGCCGGCTGCTCCATTCCCGGTCCATCCACGCCTGCCCGGTGACGTCGACGGGCCCCTCGTCGATGCGGAGGCGGCCCCTCAGCTTGAAGAAGGGTTGGCTGTAATAATAGGAGGCCTGCTCCCGCTCGGATTTTTTGCTGTAGCCGCCCTCGCCCTGCAGCACCAGCGGGCGATCGGCCTCGAGATGGAAGGCGTACGAGAAATCCTTGCCCGATGCGGAGAGCTCGAGGGGCGAGATGGTGTTCGCGTCAAAACCGCTGCCGCGGCGCATCGTCCAGGAATCGATCCAGGCCTGGAACGGCTCTGCGATGACGCCGGCCTGGCCGACGCCGCCGCGCGCGAAGGTCTCCGCAGTCCGATGAGCGTCGGCGCGGGTGACAGCGGCGTGCGCCATCCAGATCTGCTGGTTGGCCCAGCCTTCCAGCTGCGCGCCCGGCGCCAGCGCCTGCCGGAACAGCGTCCATTGCGCGCCATAGGCGATACCGGCAGCATCTTTCAGGTTGGCGGTCACATACCACCACTCGATGCGGAAATCCGGATGCGGTCCGTGGTCGGCAGGAAACGAAAAGACCTTGCCCGGCGTGACGCTCGCATATCCGTCGGCGTCGGCGCCGAGGCCGGCAAAGCCCTGCGCGCGCGTCGGCCTGGGGAGGCCGAGCAGCGCGAGGCCGCCGGCAAATGCGCGCCGCGAGATGTGCCGCTCAGCGCTCATCGGCAAACACCTTGACCAGGTCGGCCGGCTGCATGCGTGCGAGCCGCGCCACCGGCAGAAGCGAAGCGAGCAGCGAGGCCGCCACGGCGACGCCCAGCAGCTTTACGAGCTGCAGCGGGAAGACATGGAACGGCAGCCGCCAGCCGAAGGCTTTGACATTGACGATGGCGATCAGGCACCAGGCCACCAGCAGGCCGAGCGGCAGCGCGAGCAGGGCGGTGATCAGCGCGACCGACAGCGTCTTGGTCAGCTCGACCGCAGCCAGCTGGCGCCGCGTGATGCCGATCGCCCATAGCGGCGCGAGCTGCGGCAGCCGCGAATTGGCCAGCGTCAACAGGCTTGTCAGCAGCGCGACGCCGGCAACGGCGAGGGTAAAGGCATTCAGCGCAGCAGTGACCGCAAAGGTGCGGTTGAAGATGCGCGTGGACTCCGCTTTCAGCGCGGCTTGATCGAGCAGGTTGCGGCCGTCGAGTCCGAACTGCTCCGAGAGCGCCGTGACCAGCGCCGGGATCTTGCCGGGTTCAACGCGCAGCGCCAGCCGCGTCTGCGGCGTGCCCGGGAAATGCTGGAACAGCGCTGCCGCATTGACCGCGAGCTGGCTCTTCGGGTTGCCGTAATCGGCGTAAATGCCTGCCACCTGCAACGGCCAATCACCGCCCGGCGTCGACAATGCGATGCGATCGCCGGGCGAAAGATGCATCCGCCGCGACAATTGCTCGCTGATGAAACAGCTCTCGCCGCGTTGCAGTCCTTGCCAGCCGCCGCTGTCCGATTGCAGCAACGGCCAGTGATCGCGATAGGTTGCATCGTCGGGCAGGCCGAGCACTTCCACCGGGCCGCCATCGACTTGCGCCTCGGCGCGGCCGCCCGCGAGCACCGCGGTCACTTCGCGGCGCCCGCGCAGCCATGTCTTGATGGCGTCTGCCTGCGCGTCGTCGATGGCGCTGAGATAGACATCGGCCGCGAGCCGTCCATCGAGCCAGGACAGGAACGTCCGGCTGAAGGTCTCGACCATGGTCGCGACGCCGACATTGACGGACAGCGCCAGCAGCAGCGCCATCAGCGCCAGCGACAATCCCGACAGCTGCTGGCGGCTGTCGGCCCAGAACCAGTTGGCGAGCGCCGAGCGCGCGGCGCGTTCGCCGAGCGACAAGAGAATTTCCAGCAACGCCGGCAGGATCAGCGCGGCCCCGAACAACAGCGCGGCGAGCACGCCAAAGCCCGCGATCAGCGACTGGCCGGCCCAGAGCAGCCAGGCCGCGACGGCGAAGGTTACAAGCGAAGCGCCGCTCTGCAGCAACAGCCAGCGGCGCTGCGCCCGGCGCCAGGCTTGCGGCTGGGCGACGGCAAGCACCGGCAGCCGGATCGCCTTGGCGAGGCTGGTCGCGGCCGCGATCAACGCGCCGGCGACGCTGATTGCCAGCCCCGCAATCCACCATTCCGGCTTCAGCGAGAGCTCGCCCGGAATCGGTGCGCCATAGAGGCCGCGCAGGGAGGCGGCGACATCGGGCAGAAGTTGCGCCGCGATGAAATAGCCGCAGGCGAGCCCGATCACGCCCGCGACCAGCGCCAGCGACACCAGCTCGAACACCAGCACGCCATTCATCAGCCTGGCCGAGACGCCGCAGGCACGCAGGGTGCGCAGCATCGGCAGGCGCTGCTCATAGGCAAGCCCGATCGCGGAATTGACGATGAACAGTCCGACAAAGAAGGACAGCAATCCGAACGCGGTCAGGTTGAGATGAAAACTGTCGGTGAGCCGATCGAGGTCGGTTTCGGCATCGGCCTCGACCAGGCGCAGCGTGTCGCCGGCAACGCTTTCCAGCGTCTCCTGCAGACCTCTTGATTTGCCGACCAACAGCCGCGAGATCTGATCGGGCTTGTTCAGCAGCTTTTGCGCAATCCCGATGTCGACCACCAGCACATCGGGCACGAGCTCCGCCTGCGCCGCCAATGGCGGCAACGAGGTGCCGTTGCTGGCCAGTGGTGCAGCGCCCTCGGCGAGTTGCAGCTCGCCCAGCGTCTCCGGCGCGACCAAGGTCCGGCCAGGCGGCGTCATGAAGGCTTGCAGGCTCGCACGTCCGATCGTCGGCGCATCGCCGACTTCGGCCGGTAACGTCACCGGCTCGATGCCGAGCAGGCGATAGGAATGACCGCCGACCTGAACGCGGCCTTCCAGCACCGGCGACACCGGCCAGCCCGCGCGGCGCAGTTTCACGAACAGCGCCTGCGGAAAGGTTGCGCCGCTCTGCGCCACCAGCATTGGCGTGCGCGTGCCGCCAAAGATCGCGGCCGCGCGGTCGTAGGAGGCGCGCGCCTGCTGGTTCAACGCCTGCACCCCGCTCCACAGCGCCGTCGCGGAAATCAGCCCGATCAGCAGCGTGGCAAGCTGCATCGGGTGCCGTCGCCAATGGCTGAGAAGCACGGCCAGAATCCAGACCGCGCGGCTCATGTGAGGCGCCCCGCATGCAGCGTGACCTGCCGGTCCAGCGTCCCCGCGAGCCGGGCAGAGTGGGTCACCATCAGGAAACCGCAGCCGGTGCGCGCGACCAGATCGCACGCCAACGCCAGCACGCCGTCGGCGGTGTCTTCGTCGAGGTTGCCGGTGGGCTCGTCCGCGAGCAGCAGCATCGGCTTGGCCGCGAGGGCCCGGCCGATCGCCAACCGTTGCTGCTGTCCGCCGGAGAGCTGTTCGGGATAGCGCTTGAGCAGCGCGCCGAGGCCGAGCCGCTCGACCAGCTCGCCATGCCAGGCCGCATCGTGCTTGCCCGCGATGCGGGCCTGGAAGGCGAGGTTGTCCTCGACCGAGAGCGACGGAATCAGGTTGAACTGCTGGAACACCAGCCCGAGCCGGTCACGGCGCAGCGCCGCGCGGCCGGCATCGGAGAGCGCAGAAATAGCGGCGCCGTCGAGCCTGATCTCGCCGCCATCGGCGGCGTCGAGCCCTGCGACCAGATGCAGAAGCGTGCTCTTGCCGGAGCCGGATTCGCCGGTCAGCGCCACGCGCTCGCCGGCGGCGATATCAAGATCGACCCCGCGCAGCACGGCGATCTCCTCGCCGGCCGTGCGGTAGGTCTTGGTCAGGTTGCGAACGCTCAGCACGGCTTCTTCTTAATCCGCCCCGCCAGGCGCTGCAAAGTCTCGGATCGGCTTTCCGGCATTGGCCTGCCAGGCGCGCGTTGCAACGCACGCAGCAAGGGCCATAAATGCCGCCTTGCGCCGGCAACGAAGGAGCGCGTAGCATCAGGTTTCACGCCCGGACAAGAGGGGCGAAACCAGACCGCGAGGAAACTTCATGGCCGCAAAGGCGAGGTTCGGGGACTCGGCGGTGCAGACGCCGAGGGGCGCATGGGCCATCACGTTCCTGCTGTTTCTGTTCATGCTGGTGAATTTCGCCGACAAGATCGTGGTCGGTCTCGCCGCCGTGCCCATCATGAAAGAGCTCAAGCTTGAGCCGGCGCAGTTCGGCCTCCTGGGCTCGTCGTTCTTCTTCCTGTACTCGATCGCGGCGATCGCGGTCGGCTTCCTCGTCAATCGGGTCGCGACGCGCTGGGTGCTCCTGGTGCTGGCGGCGATCTGGGCACTGGCGCAGTTTCCGATGGTGGGCACGGTCGGCCTCACCACGCTCTTGATCTGTCGGATCCTCCTTGGGGCCGGCGAGGGGCCGGCCGCCGCGGTCGCCGTGCACGCGATCTTCAAATGGTTTCCGGACGAGAAGCGGACGCTGCCCACCGCCGTGCTCTCGCAGGGCTCGGCGTTCGGCGTGATCGTCGCGGTACCGGCGCTGAACTGGCTGATCGTGAATTATAATTGGCACTATGCCTTTGGCGCGCTCGGGGTGGTCGGTCTGATGTGGGTCATGGCATGGCTTGTTATGGGCGCAGAGGGGCCGCTGGTGCAATCCGCCGAGAGCGCGGCGGAGGAGACCAGGATCGCCTACCTCTCGCTCCTGACCTGTCGAACATTCGTCGGCTGCGTCGCTGCGACCTTCGGCGCCTATTGGGCGCTGTCGCTGGG
>JAFAUV010000089.1 GCA_019243075.1 Bradyrhizobium sp. | reverse complement strand
TCCGGGAACACCACCAGATCCATGGTGGAGAGGTTGCGGCGGGCCTTGCCGACCATCCAGACGATGCGCTCGGTCTGTCGCGCCAGATCGGCCTTGGTCGCAACCACGGGCAGTTGCAGCTGCACCAGTCCGATCACGACGCCGTTGGGTGACTTGTTGAGGCCGCCAAGTCCGTTCATCCGATCCTCCCTGAAGGGCCGCGCCGCGTTGCGGCGAATTGCTCCCGGCGAGGACAAGCAAAGCCGATTTTAAGAGGCAGAAAAAGATTATCTTTCAGGCAGGCGCGGTCTCACCACGGCGACGGCGAGCCGAGCACGACCCAGATGGCAACTAAAATGGCGAGCGCGATGACGACATAAGACAGGGCATTCCTCATGAGTTGCCAAACACAACAAGGGGGAGGATTATTCAATCCGACAAAGGACGAGCGTTGAGAAGCAGACATTTGTCAGAAGACATCGAGAAGCCGAAGCGGATCGGCGTAGCAGGCGCCGCCTTTGCCGCCACCATCGGCAACATGCTCGAATTCTATGATTTCATCACCTACAGCTTTTTCGCGATCCAGATCGGTCACACCTTCTTTCCCGCGCAAAACGAATATGGCAGCCTGATGCTGTCGCTTGCGACCTTCGGTGCCGGCTTTGTCACGAGGCCGATCGGCGGCATCGTGCTCGGCATGTTTTCGGACCGTGTCGGGCGGCGGCCGGCGATGCTGCTCAGCTTTGCGCTGATGGGAAGCGCGATCCTGATATTGGCGCTGACGCCCTCTTACGCGACGATCGGTCTCGCCGCCCCGATCATCGTCATTGTCGCGCGCATGGTACAGGGTTTCGCGTTGGGCGGCGAAGTCGGCCCGACCACGGCCTATCTGATCGAGATCGCCTCGCCGGAGCGGCGGGCGCTGGTGGTATCTTGGCAGCCGACCAGCCAGGGGATTGCGGCGACGGCCGGCGCATTGGTCGGCGTGATCCTGAGCAGAACATTGGCGCCGGAGGCGCTCGACGCCTATGGCTGGCGGATGGCGTTCCTGTTCGGCGCGGCCTGCCTGCCCTTCGGGCTGTGGATGCGCCGAAGATTGCCGGAGACGATCCCACGAAGGGACGATGCCGCCCTGGTCGAAAGCTCCAGCCATCTTGCCCTGGCGCGGCGGCACATCCGCGTCATCGGGCTGGCGGTGATGATCCTGGCGAGCGGAACGATCGCGACCTATGTGACGCAATACATGACGACCTATGCGCAGAATACGCTGCATGTGCCGTCGCCGCTCGCCTTCGCCGTGTCACTGGTCGGCAATGGCCTTAGCATCGCCGGCGCGCTGCTCGGCGGCTGGCTCGCCGACCGCTTTGGCCGCAAGCCGGTGTTGATCTGGCCACAGCTCCTGACATTGCTCGCGACCTACCCGACGTTCCTGTGGATCGTGCACGCGCCGGCTGCGATGTCGCTGCTGCTGGGCTTCGGCGTGCTGTCGCTGATCGGCTCGGTGCCGTTCACCGCCTTCTATGCCACCTTCACCGAGGCGCTGCCGCAATCGATCCGCGGCGGGGTGTTCGCCACCGTCTATGCGGTCGCGATCGCCAGCTTCGGTGGCACCGCGCAGCTCGTGGTCACCTGGCTCTTGCACGTTTCCGGCAATCCGCTGGCGCCGGCCTGGTACCTGCTGCTGGCGGCGGCCGTCGGGCTCGTTGCGATGAGCCTGATGCCGGAGACCGCGCCGGTCAAGGTCGGACGCGAGTCACTCTAGCCACTCGAGCTTGCGATGCAGGGAAGCGGCGCTTCAAACCATGCCGGACAAACCTAATTGCATCATTCCAGACTTTTTTCAGGCCGCGCGCAGTTGCCAATCGCCGATGATTCCAAAACGCGCTTGCGCGTCGCTTTGCCTGAACAGCGCGATGCGGTCGATGGCGAGTTCGGCGAGTTCAAGGCGCGCAAATCGCTCGCGCAGCATCGCAAGCACACTGTCGCGTCGCGTCGCGTCGAGCCGACCGGTCAGCGTCATGTGGAAGCGGAATTCTTCCATGACATAGGGATAGCCCCAGCGGTCGAGATATTCGACCTGACGTGGCGTCAGGCGCGAAGGATTGCGGCGCGCGCGGTCCTCGGGCGTCAGCGGGGCACGAAAGGGCTCGAAGGCGCGGACGCAGTCGGCGGCGAATCGTTCCAGCTCGCGCGAAGGCCCGGCGGGGACCACGGCAATGAAGCCGCTGATCGCATCGACGACGGGCGCAATCAGCGGGATCGGTCGCGGCTGGCGCGCGAAATCGGCGCACGCCGCCTGCAGCTCGGCCTCGTTCCGGCCGTTCAGCCCCATCGGCGCCTTCAGCGTGCCGTGAAAGCCGTATTTGCGCGGATCGTCCGTCAGCTCGCGCCAATCGGGCACTTGTTCCAGGACGCTGTCGGGGAACGGCAGCGCGGCGCCGATCCACGCATCGTAACCCAGCATCTCGGCGCCGAACTGATCGAGGAGGGAGCCCTGCGCGGGGGCGTAGTAGATCGCGTAACGTGGAAATTGAGCCATCGGGTAAGATTCGCGGAAATTTCACTCGGCCGCAATCGCCTCGAGGCGGTGCGTGCGCGCCGGCGCGATGCGGTCGGCATCGGTGAGATGCACGAGGCGGCCGGCCGCGACGACCGCGACGACGCGTGGGCGCAGCGGTTCGGCGTCGTCGACCAGCAGAATGTCGGCGCGCTGTCCTTGCGCAAGCTCGCCGCGATCGGAAAGACCGGCGGCCCGCGCCGGCGCCGTCGAGATCAGCGCCCAGGCCTCGCCGAGCGGCAAGACCCGATCGGCGGCAAGGCGGAAGGCGGCGAGCAGGGGCGCGGGGTAGTAATAATCGGAGGCGAGCACCGAGCAGAGGCCCTTGGCGATCATGTCGGACGCCCTGGTCCAGCCGGTGTGGCTGCCGCCGCGCACGACATTGGGGGCGCCATACACGATGGCGTCGCCGCCGGCCGCCGCCTCGCGCGCGGTCTCCTCGTTCACCGGAAATTCGGCGATTCGCACGCCCTGCGCGCGAAACGCCCGGCGTATCTGCGGACTGTTGTCGTCATGCGAGAGCATGCGAATATCGGCCTCGCGCGCGATCTTCGCGATCCGCGCGATCGATCCCGGAACGGCATCGGCGCGGGAGAGCACGCGCTGCACCAGGACGTCGAAAGCCTCGTCGGAAAGTCCGGTGCGCTCCACCATGCTCTTGCGCTTGTTGGGCTTGTTGAGCAGGGCAACGGTATTTTCCGTGTGATCGT
The DNA here is from genome assembly GCA_019243075.1 of Bradyrhizobium sp. Lineage (GTDB taxonomy): Bacteria > Pseudomonadota > Alphaproteobacteria > Rhizobiales > Xanthobacteraceae > Bradyrhizobium. Next base: position 7,538 of record JAFAUV010000089.1, on the reverse strand, counting down.
TGAACGCCAACAGGTCGATACGCCGCTGGGCGAGCCACTGGCCGACTTGTTCTTCCGCATCCAGATTGTAGGTCTCGTGGCGGAGGTGGAAGCGGGTATCAGCGGCGAGTTTCGGCCGCAAGGTTTCGATCGCTTCCAGCAGCTTCTGCGCATTGTCGCCGCAGCGCAGGCCCGGCTCCCACGACCAGGTCGCGGCATGGAAGACCGTGGTGATGCCGTTCGCGATCGCCTGCCGGTCGCTGTCCATCAGCGCGACATCGATCGGGAAATCCACCTTGGGGCGCGGCATCATCTGCCGCTCGAAGGCATCGCCATGCAGGTCGACGATGCCCGGCAGCACCAGCAGATCGCTCGCGTCGAGCAGGAGCGCGTCCCGGCCGTGGCCGTCGCCAAGCCCGCGGATTTCGCGATCCGCGATCGACAGCGAGACTTCCTCAAATTCGCCGCCGACGAGGGCACGGCCACCTTCGATGATGATGTCAGTCACGATACGGCACTTCGTCCTGCATGGGTGGAGGGGACAGCGGAGGCTGTTTCGTATTTATCGAGGAAATCCTCGATCGCAAGCTTGCGGAAATCGGGCAGGGCGGCATGGAGCGCGCCGTGACTCCAGTCCCACCATGCAAGCCGCGCCAGGCGCTCGGCGATCCCTTCAGGAAACCGCCGCTTGACCGGCCGTGCCGGATTGCCGGCAACGATGGTGTAGGCGGGCACATCCTTGGTGACGACGGCGCCGGCGGCGATCACCGCGCCGCTGCCCACATTGCGGCCGGGCAGCACGATTGCGCCATGCCCGATCCAGACGTCGTGGCCGATATGAACGCGAAAGCTCCTGCGCCAGGCGAAGAACTCGGCCTCGTCGGCTTCGTCGGGAAAATAGGCGCTGGCGCGGTAGGTGAAATGCGCTTGCGTGGCCCGGTGCATCGGATGATTGCCGGGATTGATCCGCGTCATCGCCGCGATCGAGCAGAATTTTCCGATCGTGGTGTAGGTGATCTGTGCGTCGTTCACGACATAGGAGTAGTCGCCCATGGCGACGTCGAGCAGGATGGTGCGGGCGCCGACTTCGCAATAGGCGCCAAGCGCTGCCTCCTGCACCTTCGCGGTCGGATCGATCAGGGGTTCGGTCGAAAGCGTTTTGCCGGCCATGGGACCTGTCTCGGACATCGCCGACACCTGATCGGCAGGCACGTCATCGGGGTGCTTGATGACAACTTCATGACATTTGCGCGACGCATGGCGGCGGCGCGCTGCAGTGCACCTGTCACACAACTGTTGAATCCGGGGGATAGCGATGACCACAGCGATTGGCGGAGCCTGGCATGCTGGTGGTGGAAGGTTTGACGTGCCGTTTCGGCACAAAGGCCGCGGTCGACAACGCGTCGTTTTCCGTTGCGGCGGGCGGCTTTGTCGGGGTGATCGGCCGCTCCGGTGCCGGCAAATCGACATTGCTGCGAACCATCAACCGCTTGGCGCCGGCGACATCCGGGCGCGTCCTCTTCGACGGCCAGGACGTCACCGCGCTGAACGGCAGAGACTTGCGCAAATGGCGCGCCCGCTCCGCCATGATCTTTCAACAATTCAATTTGATCGGCCGCCTCGATGTTTTGACCAACGTGCTGATGGGCCGCCTCTCGGACGTTCCGGCCTGGCGCTCGCTGTTCCAGATCTGGCCCGAAACGGAGATCGCGGTAGCGATGTCGGCGCTAGAGCAGTTCGACATGGCCCAGCATGCCGCGCAGCGCGCCGACCAGCTTTCTGGCGGCCAGCAGCAGCGCGTGGCGATCGCGCGCGCGATGGTTCAGGGGCCGGAGATCATACTGGCCGACGAGCCGATCGCCTCGCTCGATCCGCGCAACACCAAGATCGTGATGGATGCGCTGTTGCGCATCAACAGGCATTTCGGCATCACCGTGCTCTGCAATCTGCATTCGCTCGATCTCGCGCGCAGCTATTGCGATCGCCTGATCGGCATGGCTGCGGGCCGCATCGTGTTCGACGGCACGCCGTCGGCGTTGACCGAGCACATCGCCCGCGAGCTCTACGATCTCGAGGCCAATGAGGTCATGGCAACGGGCACCGCGGATGTGCCGGCCGCCGCCGTTCCGGCGCTGAGCAAGGCGGCCGCCGCCTGACCTTTCTTCGAGCGTACCTGCCGCCAACCCAACCCCGAAGGGTGCTATCCATGATGAACCGCAGATTTGTCATCGCCTCCCTCGCCTCGCTGGCGTTCACGACCTCGGCCCTTGCCGAGGACTGGAACGCGAAATATCCGGAAATCACCTTTGCGGTGATTCCAGCCGAGAACGGCTCGGGCGTCACCGAACGCTACACGCCGTTCGTCGATTATCTGTCGAAGGAACTGGGCATCAAGGTCAATCTGCGCGTCGCCAACGATTACGCCGCCGTGATCGAAGGCCAGCGTGCCGGCAACATCCATATCGGCTATTACGGCCCGGCTTCGTTCTCGCGGGCGCTGCTCACGGGCGTCAAGACCGAGGCTTTCGTGATCGACGTCAATTCCGACGGCTCCAAGGGCTATTATTCGGTGTTCTACGTGCTCGCCAAGAGTCCGTATCAGAAGCTGGAGGATCTGAAGGGCAAGAACCTCGGCCTGGTCGATCCGAACTCGACCTCCGGCAACAACATGCCCCGCTTCAAGATGAACCAGATGGGTATCGATCCCGACAAGTTCTTCTCGCAGGTCGTCTTCACCGGCAGTCACGAGAATGCGGTGCTGGCGCTGGCGCAGGGCACGGTCGATGTCGCCGCCAACTGGTGGAATGCGGACGACGACTCCAACCTGACCCGCATGCTCAACAAGGGCATGGTGAAGAGTGCCGACGGCACGCCGATGAAGAAGGAGGACTTCCGCATCATCGTGAAGTCGGACCTCATCATCAACTCGCCCTACGCCTATCTCGGCGACCTGCCCGATGACATGAAGGCGGCCATCAAGCAGGCGTTCCTCGATGCCGCGCAGAAGGATCCCGAAGCGTTCAAGAAGCTCTCCGACGGCAAGAACAGGCCGTGGCAGCCGATCGCCAACAAGGACTACGACAAGACCATCGAGCTGATCAAATTCGTCGACGGCCTGCGCAAGAAGAGCTCGTGATCGATCGCCCCGATTTCGAGAGGCCGCGCCTGTTCCCGGCCTCTAACGAATTGAAAAAGGCCTCGCCTCGATGACGTCGGCCGTCGCCCTTCTCCCCTACCAACAGCTTGCGGCGCTGAACGAGGCCTACCGCAAGGCGGTCTCGCGCCGGCGCCTGCGCGTCGCGCTGGCGGCGGCGGTATTCGTTGCGGCACTCGCGATCGCGGCCTTCGGCGCCGAGGTGAACCTCAAAACCTTCTTCAGCTATCTCGGCAATTTCGTCAGCTATTTCGACCGCATTCTGAAGCTCGACGACGGCAGCCGCGTCTGGACCAATCTTGGCGAGTGGTTCTGGGGATGGCGAAAATGGCTAAAACTGCTCGGCGAGACGCTGCTGATCAGCTATGTCGGGACGCTGACCGGTGCGATCTTCGCCTTCGTGCTGAATTTTCTCGCCGCCGAAAACACTTCATCTTCGAGGACGCTGCGCTTTGCGGTGCGCCGGATCCTGGAATTTGCCCGCACCGTGCCCGGCATCGTATTCGCGCTGATCTTCGTCATCGCCTTTGGGCTGGGGCCGATGGCCGGCGTGCTGGCGGTCGCCATCCATTCCACCGGCGCACTCGGCAAGCAGTTTTCCGAGATCGTCGAGAATGCCGACATGAAGCCGGTCGAAGGCGTGCGCTCGACCGGCGCCGGCTGGATGTCCTGCATGCGCTTTGCCGTGTTGCCGCAAGTCATCGCCGGCTACGCCAGCTATGCCCTGTTGCGGTTCGAGATCAATGTCAGGGAATCCTCGGTGATGGGCTTTGTCGGCGCCGGCGGCATCGGGCAGGAGCTCGTGGTCGCGATCCGGAAGTTCTACTATTCCGACGTCAGCGCCATACTGGTGATGATTGTCGTGACGGTCTTCATCATCGACATCAGCACCGGCTGGTTGCGCGGCCGGCTGTTCGGCAGGGATGCGCGGACATGAGCCGATTGCCGCTGCAGCAGACGGCGGAGCTGCGGGCGAAATATCCCGACATTTTCCATCGGCCGGCTGCGTCGCGCCTTGCGACACCGGCGGCGGCCCTGACGGCTTTCGCTGTGTTCATCTTCGGCCTGGTCGACCTCGATTTTTCGCCGACACGATTTGTGTCGGGACTGCGCGAGCTCGGCTGGATCAGCATGATGATGATCCCGCCCGATCCCGGTTCGTCGCTGCCGCTCTATCTGAAGGCGCTCGGCGAGACATTGTCGATCGCCCTTTTGGGCACCACGCTCGCCGCGTTGCTGGCGCTGCCGGTCGGCCTGTTTGCGGCACGCAACGTGATCCCCTCACAGCTGCTGCGCTTTCCGGTGCGCCGCTTCTTCGATTCGATCCGCGGCGTGGACACGCTGATCTGGGCGCTGGTGTGGATCAACGTGGTCGGCCTCGGCCCCTTCGCCGGCGTGCTTGCGATCACGGTCTCGGATTTCGGCGCGTTCGGCAAGCTGTTTTCCGAGGCGATCGAGGCCGCCGACCAGAGGCAGGTCGAGGGCGTCAGGGCCTCGGGCGGCAGCAAGCTACATGAAATACGCTTCGGGCTCCTGCCGCAGGTGCTGCCGGTCATCGCGGGCCAGGTGCTCTATTTCATCGAATCGAACACGCGCTCCGCCAGCATCATCGGCATCGTCGGCGCCGGCGGCATCGGCCTGCAGTTGGCCGAGCAAATCCGGGTGCTGGAGTGGCAGAAGGTGTCGTTCCTGGTGCTGATGATTTTGGTTGCCGTCGCCGTGATCGACTTCATCTCCGGCAAGCTGCGCTTTGCGATCATCGGCCGCCGCGCGGCGGCCTAGCCATTCTCCACGAGGAACTCGACGCGCTCGGCGGCGAAACGTGCATGCTTGGTAACCAGCGGCTTGTCCGATGTATCGACGTCGATGGCGTCGACGACGAGCACCGCGCGGCCGAGCGGAAGGTCGAGATGGGTGGCGTCGGTCGCATCGGCGATCGCCGCGGTGATTTTCGTCGAGGCGCGGCGGTAGTCGCGAATGCCGTAATGTGCGAGCAGCTTGGTCATCGAGCGCGTCGCGGCGAAGACCCGGCCGGCATCGGGAAAAAGCTCGGCCGACAGCCAGGTGGTCGAGATGCAGATCGGCGTGCGGTCGGCAAGCCGGACCGATTCGATCCGGACCAGCGGTGCGCCGGTCTTGAGGCCCAGCTCGCGCGCGAGCTCACGCGTGGCGATGTCGTCGGCCGCCTCGATCAACTGGCCGCGCGGCTCATGCCCGCCAGCGCCGACGATCTCGGAGAAGCGCGTCCGCGCGCGCAGTGGATAGGCGAGGCGGCGTTGCGCCTCCACATAAGTGCCGCTGCCGCGCTCGGCGCGGACCATGCCGCGTTCCGCAAGCGTCGCCAGCGCCCGGCGCACGGTGTGGCGATTGACCCGATAGGTCTCGGCGATTTCGGTTTCGCCCGGCAGCTTCTCGCCGGCAACATAGGTTCCGTTGGCGATGCCGCGCTCGATGCCGTCGGCGACCTGCCGCCACAGCGCAACGCCCGTGCTCGCATCCTGCAGGCTCATGGCGTGGAATCGTGCTCGCAAGTCCTCGGGAAAATCATGCTCATGTCACGAAAGCTTCATCACAGATGTCTATGAAGTTGTCTACTATCATAGACAACTTCATTGGGCAAGCTATAAAGCAAGACATGAGCGCAAGCAGCGACCACAGGAGCGGAGAGGGCAGGCAGGCGCAGCGCAAGGCGACGCTGGCCGTCCTGGCACATGCCACCGCAAGCGAAATCGCCGACCGGCTCGCGACGATCTACTTGCCGGCTCACGAGAATTTGCGCGAGGCAGAGAACGGCCTCGTCATGGTGCGCGGCCGCATCGGCGGCGACGGCGCTCCCTTCAATCTCGGTGAAGCGACGATCTCGCGGGCAGCGGTGCGGCTTGCGAGCGGAGAGGTCGGCTTCGGCTACACGCTCGGCCGCGACCGCGAGAAGGCTCGGATGATCGCGCTCTGCGATGCTTTGGTGCAGTCGGACAAATTCGCCGAAGATGTCGAGGCCCGTGTGATCGCACCGCTGCGGGCGGCCATTCTGTCGCGCCGCAGTGCCAGGGCTGCGGAAGCGGGGGCAACGCGGGTCGATTTTTACACGATGGTGCGCGGTGAGGGGTGAACGATGACCATGATCGCCGAATTGCCGGCGGGGTTTGCGGACGAGGTGCTGTCGGCGCAATCGACTTTCCGCTCCGTAATGGAGGCGATGGCGCGGCCCGGCACCGTGCAGCGGGTCACGGCGAGCGTCGGCACACCGTTCCCGGTCGTGCGCGGCACGGCTGCGATCGCTCTCACCCTGTTCGATCATGATACGCCGATCTGGCTCGACCCGAAGATGTCAGGGATGACCGAAGTGGCGAAATGGCTGAAATTTCATAGCGGCGCGCCGGTGGTAGAGGATTGCTCGATCGCCAGCTTTGCCTTGATCGGCGATGGCTCGGCTCTTCCGGATCTCTCGCGCTTTGCCCTTGGCACCAACGAATATCCGGACCGCTCGACGACGCTGATCCTGCAGGTGGACAGCCTGACCGAGGGACCTGCCTTTCAGCTGGCTGGACCGGGCATCGATGGCACGATCGCGATCCGCGTGACGGTGCAGCCGAAAGACCTATTCGAGCGGCTTGCCCTCAACGAAACGCTGTTTCCGCGCGGCGTCGACGTCGTGCTGGTCTCGGAAGAGGCGATCGCCGCCATTCCGCGCACCACGCGGCTCAGCGCCAAAGGAGGTTGATGCATGTACGTCGCCGTCAAGGGAGGTGAGCGCGCCATCGAGAACGCCCATCGGCTGCTCGCGCATGAGCGCCGCGGCGCTCGCGACGTTCCGGAAGTGACGCTTGCCCAGCTCTCCGAGCAGCTTGGGCTCGCCGTCGACCGGGTGATGAGCGAAGGCTCGCTGTATGATCGCGAGCTGGCGGCGCTCGCCATCAAGCAGGCGCGCGGCGACATGATCGAGGCGATATTCCTGGCGCGCGCCTTTCGGGCGACGTTGCCCCGCTTCGGCGCGACCGAACCTGTCGACACCGGCAGCATGCGCCTGGCGCGCCGGATTTCCTCGACCTTCAAGGACATACCCGGCGGCCAGATTCTGGGGCCCACCCTCGACTACACCCATCGCTTGCTCGATCCGCAGCTCGCGGAAGGCTTCGTTCCGGAACAGCCTGCCACTTCGGAGCCTGTGAGCGGCCCCATGCCGCGTGTCACGGATATCCTGGGTCGCGATGGCCTGATCGAGCCGTCGCCGCAGACGGATCAGGACGCACCCGTCGGCGATCTCACCCGCGAGCCCCTGAGTTTCCCGGCAGATCGCGACCTGCGCCTGCAAAATCTGGCCCGCGCCGACGAAGGATTTTTGCTGGCGATGGGCTACTCGACCCAGCGCGGTTACGGCCGCAACCATCCCTTTGCCGGCGAGATA
>JAFAUV010000376.1 GCA_019243075.1 Bradyrhizobium sp. | reverse complement strand
CCAGGGCGGCCAGTTCATGACGGAGAAGGAAGGCGGCTCCGACGTTGGCACGCTGACCACGATCGCGGTGCGGGAGGGCGATCGCTGGCGTCTCCATGGCGAGAAATGGTTCTGCTCGAATGCGGACGCGAAAGTGGTGATGCTGCTGGCGCGGCCGGAAGGCGCCCCTGCAGGCACGCGCGGCGTCGGCCTGTTCCTGATGCCGCGCTTCCTCGACGACGGCTCGCAGAACCACTACCGCATCGTGCGGCTGAAGGACAAGCTCGGCACGCGCTCGATGGCTTCGGGCGAGATCAAGCTCGAAGGCGCGATCGCCTACGCCGTCGGCAAGCTCGACCGCGGCTTCGTTCAGATGGCCGAGATGGTCAACTCGTCGCGGCTTTCCAACGGCGTGAAATCGACCGCGTTGATGCGCCGGGCGTATCACGACGCGATGACGGTGGCGAAAAACCGTGTGGTGTTCGGCAGCCGCATCATCGACCTGCCGCTCGGGCAGCGGCAGCTGCTGAAGATCACGCTCGCGACCGAGCAGGCGCTGTCGATGAGTTTCCTCACCGCCGATGCGCTCGATCGCGCCGAATCCGGCAGCCAGGACGCAGCGGCATTGCTGCGCATCCTGACTCCCACCCTGAAATTCCGCGCGACGCGCGACGCGCGAAAAGTCTGCGGCGACGCGCTCGAAATGCGCGGCGGCATCGGCTATATCGAGGAGTTCGCCACCGCGCGGCTGCTGCGCGATGCGCATCTCGGGTCGATCTGGGAAGGCAGCGGCAATATCGTTGCTCTCGATGCCTTGAAGCGCGCGGTCGGCCGCCATGGCGCGGAATCGGCGCTGGCCGCCGATCTGCATGCGCGGCTCGATGACAGCGCCGAGGTGCCGCAGGCCTGGCGTGACAAATTGCGTGCGCTCACCGATCGCGCCGTCGGTTTCGCGCGCGAGGTTGCCGCGGACAGTGGCAACGAGGCCGAGTCGCGCCGCGCCACCAGCCTGCTCTATCACGTCGCCAGCGCGGTCCAGCTCGCCTGGGAAGCGCAGCGCATCCACGCAAGACGCGGCGATGCGCGCCGGCTTCTGCTGTCCCGTCTCGTGATCGACCACCGGGTTGCTGCCGCCGATCCGTTCCGGCTTGCGGAAAGCAGGTCGCAGAGCCCGATCGCAGCACTGCTGCTTGGCGAACGGCCGGCCGGCATGGCCGAGGTCGGCGAATTCGTGCTTGCGGCGTAGGTTGCTGGCCGAACCAAAAACTCTCGGGGAGAAAACCATGAAGGCTGCCGTCCTGCATGAAGTCAACAAGCCGCTCGTGATCGAGGACGTCAGCCTGCCCAATCCGGGCCCGCGCGAGGTGCTGATCCGCACCGCGGTCGCCGGCCTCTGCCATTCCGACCTGCACTTCATCGAGGGGCTTTATCCGCATCCGCTGCCGGCGGTGCTCGGCCATGAATCGGCGGGAATTGTCGAGAAGGTCGGTTCCGACGTGAATTACGTGAAGCCGGGTGACCATGTCGTCACCTGCCTCTCGGTGTTTTGCGGCACCTGCGACAATTGCACCACCGGCCGCACGGTGCTGTGCACGGATACGACGGTGAAGATGCTGCCCGGCGTGTCGAACAGGCTGTCATGGGCGCGGCCGGAGAAGCTGAACCAGTTCCTCAATCTCTCCTCCTTTGCCGAGCAGATGCTGGTGCATGAGAACGCCATCGTCAAAATTCGCAACGACATGCCGCTGGAGCTCGCGGCCCTGATCGGCTGTGGCGTGATCACCGGTTATGGCGCGGTCGTGAATACCGCCAAGGTCACGGCGGGCGAGACCGTGGCCGTGATCGGTTGCGGCGGCGTCGGGATGGCCGCGATCAACGGCGCGGAGATCGCGGGCGCGGGACGCATCATCGCGATCGATACCAATCCGGCAAAACTGCAGCTTGCGGCCAAGTTGGGGGCAACCGACCTCATCGATCCCCGCAATGGCGACATCGTGAGCCAAGTGCGCGAGCTGACCAAGGGCGGCGTGCATCATGCCTTCGAGGTGCTGGGCCGCAAGGACACCGCCGAGCAGGCCTTTGCCATGCTGGCGGCCGGCGGCACCGCGACCATCGTCGGCATGATTCCGTTCGGGCAGAAGATCGAGCTGCACGGCTTCGACTTTCTGCGCGAGCGCAAGATCCAGGGCTCGTCGATGGGCTCGAATCATTTTCGGGTCGACATGCCTCGCCTGGTCGAGTTCTACATGCGCGGCAAGCTGCATCTGGAGGATTGGATCTCGGCCAAGCTGAAGTTGTCGGAGATCAATGAAGGCTTTGCCAACATGAAGGCCGGCAAGACGCTGCGCAGCGTGATCATGTTCGATGCGTAAGGCACACTCGCGTCGTCATGCCCGGGCTTGACCTGGCTTGACTCGGGCATCCATCGCTTAAAGGGCTTTCTTGTCGGATGGATTGCCAGTCAAGCCCGGCAATGACGAATATTGTCTACCGCGCCACATGCGCCGACACGGCGAGCCACTTCCCGTTCTGCTTGGCCCAGCAATCGGTGTAGCGCCCATGCGCCTGATCGCCGTCGGGCGTGGTGTAGCTGGTTTGCGCGTGGATGATGGCGAAATCGCCGAGGATGCGGATCTTGACGTCTTCCGCTCTCAGATTCCTGATCTTCACGGGAATCGCGGTCTGCTTCAGGAAGCCGGCGCGGTCGACGAGGCTCTTGTCGGGATTGGTGCAGTAGAAATCCTGCGCCAGGATTTCGTCGAAGCGCTTGACGTTGGAATTTTGCACCGAGTCGACGTAATCCTTATTGAGCTTCGTCAGTTCGTCGATGTCCTTGCTCATGTGGCATGCTCCTCGCAATAACGTTAATCGTCGAACATCGGCGGCGGGACGAAGCCGCCGAATTCGCCCTCGATCAGTTCGGCGAGCCGCAGCGGGGTGCGATCCTCCAGGAATGGCCCGACGATCTGCACGCCGAGCGGCAGGCCCTGTGCGCTGAGCCCGAGCGGGATCGCGGTTGCCGGCAGGCCTGGCAGCGTGGCAATGCCGGGCCAGGCGAGCTGATCGGGATAGGGGAAATCCTTGCCGTCAATCTTGACGGTACGCAGTTCCTGCTCCGGCGAGTGGTCTTGCACATAGGCCGGCGTCGGCATGATCGGGCAGATCACGGCGTCGAAACTCTTGAACAGCTCGCGCCATTGCGCCCGCAGCCGCGTGCGCTCGCCATCGGCCATCAGCCAATCCTTGTGGCTGAGCCTGATGCCGCGCAAACGCTCCGCGCGCAGGCTTGTGTCGTCCGGCCCGAGCGCCGCGAGGGCTTCAGTGACCCGTGACTGGACTTCCGGCGGCTGATTTGCACCGAGCAGCGCCATCAGGATGCGCATATAAAGCCGCGACGAGCCGGCGAAATCCGGCAGCAGCGGACTATGGCGCGTGAGGTTGACGCCGGCCTTGCCAAGATTGCCCGCCAACGTCTCGATCGCTCGGCGCACGTCCGTGTCGGTCGGCAGCAGCGGATCGGTGTCGATCAGGAGGATGCGAAAATCCTTCAACGTACCGTGACGCGCCTTCGGCAATTCGAGTCTATAGGCCACGCCGGCTTCGATGGGGTCCGGTCCTGCCATGACGTCGAGCAGCAGCGAGAGATCGGCGGCGCTGCGCGCCGTCGGGCCGATCACGGCGAGGTCGCGGCTGAAGGGCAGTGGCGGCAGCGGCGGGGCCGTATGGCCGCGGTTCGGCACCAGCGCATAAGTCGGCTTGTGAGCGTAGACGCCGCAGTGGAATGCGGGCACCCGCAGCGAGCCGCCGATGTCGGAGCCGATTGAAAGCGGGCCATAGCCCGCGGCGAGCGCCGCCGACGAGCCGCCGGAAGAACCGCCCGGCGTGCGCGTGAGGTCGAGGGGGTTATTGGTGGTGCCGTAGATGTCGTTATAGCTCTGCCAGTCGCCGAGGCCGACCGGCACATTGGTCTTGCCGAGAAAGACGCCGCCGGCGTCCTTGATGCGCGTGACGGTCAGCGCATCCTCCTTTGCGATGAAATTCTTCTGCTCGGGAAAGCCCCAAGTCGTCGGTAATCCTGCGATGTTGTAGGATTCCTTGGCGGTCAGCGGAATGCCGAGCAGCGGTTTGTCCTCGCCGCGCCCCAGCGCCGCGTCGGCGGCACGGGCGGCTTCCAGCGCGCGGTCGAAATCGCGCACGCAGATCGCGTTGATCCTGCCGTCATGCCGCTCGATGCGGCCGATTGCGTCTCGCGTCAGCTCGACTGCCGATACTTTTTTCGCTTTCAGCGCCTCGTTGAGCTCAACTGCGGTCGAAAAACTCCACTGTGATTTCGGCAAGGCGCACTCCCGTTCTTTTGAACTCATCTCGGTAGCATCGAATGATGACGCAGTTTAGTCCGCTATCGCAAGGCGCGCTTGACGGGAATTGCGATCGGCGCCGAGGCGTCGCGATGCAGCAGGGGGTAGGATGCGAGTCACGCCGCGCCGATCAGGATGCCGACGCCGAGCACGATGACGCCGCCGAGGACGATCTGGAACACCGCCTGCAGGAACGGCGTATCCATGTAGCGTGCGCGGATATAGGCGATTGCCCACAGCTCGAAGAACACGACCAGACCGGCGATGGCGGTTGCAATCCAGAATGCATTCGGCCAGGCATTCGGGACCAGATATGGCAGCGAATGGCCAAGCCCGCCGAGCGCGGTCATGACGCCGCAGGTCGCGCCGC